>JAGQQZ010000101.1 GCA_020425915.1 Planctomycetota bacterium
CCGACGTGAGAGCGACGGGGCGAACCAGCGGCGCGCCCTCGTTTCGCTTCGGAGCTCGAGCCGAGGAAGCTCTCGACACTCCTCACCGACGACCCACTCCGTTCGCCGTCAGCACCTCCGCCAACACCGGTCCCAGCTTCTTTGCCAGGTTCTGGTTCGCGTACGCCACGAACCCCAGGTTCGTCGTCGTGTCGAGCGGCCCGTCGAGCGGATCCCCGAACGGATCCGTCACGACACAGCCCGCCTCCGTCGCGACCAGCACCGTGCACAGGTCGTAGGGTCGACAGCACAGCGTGTCAGCGTGACCGAGCGCCTCGTGCACCAGCGGTCGGATGTCGGCCACGAAACGATCACGCCCGAGTGCGAGTTCCGCGAGCTGTCCGCCCGAGGAGATGTACTGATCGGTGTAGACCTCGGCCTTGCCGTCGACCCAGCCGTCGAGCGCGCGGCGAAGGAACTCCTCCTCGATCCGCGCCGTCAGTTCCTTGCCGCCCTGGAAGAAGTTGCAGATCGTCGCGAAACCGTGACGCAGCGTCGTCGCGGCGGACGGGCGCAGCGGCAGCTCGGTCGACGCTCCGGTGTTCGTGTCGATACGCCGTCGCGTCGCGCCGCCGCCGCGGCTGGCGAACAGGTCTTCGACGATCGTCTGCCGGGTCGTCGGCAGCTCGCACATGACCGCGAGCTCGACCGAGGACAGGTGCGTATCGGCGCCGCGTTCCGGTGCCACCGCAGCGAGGCTCCACGCGCTGCGCTTGTCGAACATCAGGCCGCGGGTTCCGTCGATCGGATCGACGATGATGCGGGTGCGGGGATTCACTCCGAACGTCCGCCCCTCGGGAGGGAGACCTTCGGCGACGACGACGAACGACTCGTGTCGAGCCCACGCCTCGCAGTGGCCGAGCAGCACGGCCTCGGCGTCGATGTCGATGCCGAAGATCGTGTCGCCATCGTCGTCGCGGACCTGCCGCGCCTGGTGCTCGAGATCTTGGCGAGCCATCGAAACGCGCAGCGCGTCGCGGACCGCATGCTGCATGGCGAGCAAGCGATCGAGCCAGGCACGGGAATGGTTCACGACCAGAGCGTAGCGCGGTACGATTCTCGCCCCGCGGGTCCTTAGCTCAATTGGTTAGAGCTGCCGGCTCATACCCGGTCGGTTGCAGGTTCGAGTCCTGCAGGACCCAAACTCGATTCCAACCGATGTCCCGAATCGTCTACGACTCCGCCCGCGGTCGCATGTGTCCCGACTGTCACAAGGTCGCGGCGCACTGCGTGTGTGCTCGCATCCGCGCCCAGTCCGTACCGGAGGGCGATGGAGTCGTTCGCGTCCGACGAGAGGTCCGCAGCGGCAAGGAGCTCACGACCGCCTCCGGGATCCCGCTGGTCGCGGACGACCTCCGCAAGCTCGCGAAGGAGTGGAAGAAGAAGTGCGGCTCGGGTGGCAAGGCGAAGGACGGCGTCATCGAGATCCAGGGTGATCATCGCGACTTCGTCGTCGCGGACCTCGAGAACCGCGGATATCGCGTCAAGCTGGCCGGCGGCTGAGGCGAAGGAGTCGGGCGATCCTCCCCGATCGGCCTGTCGCGATAGGAAACCGTGCGAAACCACCGCAGATCCTCCGCCCGGATTCCCGATAGGGAGACGTAGCTGACCCATGAGGCCGGAGGAATCGAATGCTGCGCGTGCTACTGGTTGAAGACAACGACCTCGTCCGAGAGTCCGTGGCCGCGATGCTCGAGGTCATGGGTTGCCGGCCGATCCTCGCGACCGACGGACGATCGGTTCGGCGTGAACTCGGCGGCGAGCCGAACTTCGACATCGTCTTGACGGACATCTTCATGCCCGAGAGCGATGGCCTGGAGACGATCCGCGAGATCCGCAAGCAGTGGCCGGACATGCCGATCGTCGCGATGTCCGGCGGCTCCGACCTGTTCCCCAACCCGGCGAGCTACCTCGAGGCCGCGCGGACGTTCGGTGCCGTCGAGGCGCTCAGCAAGCCGTTCGGGCTCGAAGAACTCCGCGCCGCGATCCTGCGTGCTCTGCCGGAAGCGCAGCTCGCCGAGGTCTGACGACCTCGGTCAGGGTAACAGTTGGCGAAACCCGGGCTCGTCGCGCAGCGCGTCCAGGTCGCGCTCGTCGGCCAGCAGCCCGCGGAACTGCCCGTCGATCCCGCAGGCGAGGCTGACTTCGTCGAGCGCACGTTCGATCTCACCCGCGAGCGCCAGATAGCAGCCCAGGTTGAAGTGGCCGATCGCGGATCGATGGTCCCGGTCGACGAGTCGTTCCATGCAGCGGATCGCCCCCGGCAGATCGTCCGATCGCTTGCGGCACCACGCCTCGGTGACGTCGAACCAGTCGAGGTCGTTCTCGAACGGCTTCAGGTCGGCCAGTGCGGCGAGTGCATCCGCGAACCGAGCGAGCTGGCTGCACGCCATGACCTTGACCTTGAGCGCGAACGGTCGCGCGCCCGGGGACTCGAGCAGTGGCTCCAGCTTGACCAGCGCATGCTCCGGACAGCCGAAGTCGAGCCAGGCCGCGGCTTCGACCGCGCGGCGCGCCAGGGAGCGAGGGACCTTGCCGACGTTCAAGCCGACAGTGTCGAGCCCATTCCCGGATCGGTCAAGTTGGCCGCGTGGGCCGGGTGTCGATGGCGGGCGACGATCAGAGGATCGACTCGAACGAGTCGATCCGGATGTCGCGGTCGCCGCCCGTTCCGGGCAGCGTGCTCTCGTCGCCGACGCGTCGCCCGAGGAACGCGGCCGCGATCGGCGCGCGGTAGTTGATGATGTCTTCCGAGGTGCAGTCCCACGGACCGAGCAGTCGGTAGCTCGCCTTCTCGCCCGACTCCAGGTAGGTGAACGAGACCCGCATTCCCGGAGACACGACGTCGGTCGGCAATTCGACGTCGTCGAGCCGCTTCGCCATCCGGAGTTCCCGGTCCATCTCCTGAGCGCGACCGGTCAGGTTGCGCTGCTCCTCCATCGCGGCTTCCCACTCGCTGTTCTCACTGAGGTCACCGAGCGAGGCCGCGTTGCCGATCGCCTTCGAGTTGGCCGGGATCTTCTCGTCGACGAGGACACGGTAATCTTCCTTCTGGCGGGCGAGTCCAGCGCTGGTGACGTAGATCGAGTTCTTCTCTTCCCAGAACGGCGTCTCGGGCGCGCGCGTCAGGTCCGGGAACTTGTCGGCGACCGCGCGGAGCACCGCGTCCATGACCTCCTGCGGGAAGTCGTCACCGGCGCGTTCCGCGATCTGCAGGTAGGCGGCGAGGTTGTCGCGATCGATGTTGTCGAAGCAGCGGCTGAGCAACGCGCGCCGCCCGGTGAGCAGGCTCGTGAGGCGCGTGCGGATCCGGTTCTTCAGCGAGTCACCCTTCCGTTCGGCGGACACGACGCGCGTCAGGGTCATCAACACGCGGCCGACGGTGATGATCTCCGGCCGATTCTCGTATTCGTCGAACAGACCTTCTGCGTACAGGCGCCCGAGCTGGAACAAGAGCATCGGGTGACGTCGCGGATACGGCGCGACCTTGTCCCACACTGGCGCCAGCTTGCTGGCCTGCTTGTGCTCGTGGAGTTCGTCGACGAGCGCCTCGAGCACGCTGGCCGGGCAGTCCATGATCGCGGCGATGCAGCGGTCGGCCCAGTCGTCGCCGAACGCTTTCGGCAGCAGCGTCACCGCGTGCTCCTTCGACTTCTGCGTGGTCAGCTCGTCGAGTGCGCGGAGGTTGACCTCGTCGGAGCCCTCCTTCGAGAGCAGCGCTCGAGTTTCCTCGGCTGCCGACTTCGAGACCGGAGTGCCGTGTTGCTCGAGGAACACGATGCCGTCGAGCAGGTTCGCGTGCGACTCGTTGCCCTTCTCGATCGCTTGGTCGACGCGGTTGGAGGCGAGCCCGAGGATGACCTGCAGGGCGGTGGCGTCGAGTCCGCGCGCGATGTAGTCGCGGCACGTCGCGATCGCCTCGCCGAGGTCCCCCGCGTGCGTCAGCGAGCGTTCGGCCTCCTCGACGAGGCTGAGCGGCCGCTTGCGCAGCGTGAACGTCGGTCGCGTCGAGCTGCCGGTGATCTCGAGCCACGGGTCGTTCGCGGCGGCGGTCTTCGCGCGCTTCCAGAACGACGCCCACTTCTTCTGCGGGATGACCGACGGCGACAGCTCCGACTTGATCTGGGTGCTGTTGGCCTCGCCGCGGTAGACCGAGAGCGCCTTGCGAATCAGCACGGCGGGCTCTTCCTTCGCCATGCGCTCGAGTTCGTCGGGACTGCGGAGGCGCATCGCACGGAGATCGTCCGCCGGCAGTGGGCGGAGGCTGTCGAGTGCACTCGACAGCGGGAACTCCTGGGTCCGGCCGTTCGCGAAGCGAACCGTCAGTTCACGCGATCCGGTGTCGAATCGCTCGATGATGCCCTCGCCCCAGCCCGCGCGGTGGTAGAGCACGTTGCCCTTCGTGTAGTGCCGCACGCGGTCGAACTTCTCGAACGCGTCGCTCGAGAGGTTCACGAGACTGATCCCACTCATCTCGAGCGCGAGTGGATACCAGTCTTCGTTTCCGTACTCGGCTTCGATGAGCTCGAACGATCGGTGCGCGAGGCTGTCACTCAGGGCTCCGCACTTCATCATCGTGGAGCACAGCGTGATCGCGTCGTCGCGACGACCGCTGTCGACGAGTGTGTCGACGGTTTGAGCCCCGAGCTTCGCGGCGAACCCGAGAGCGTCGTTGTCACACAACGCCTTCAGGCTGTCGCAGTAGGCGGAGACTTCGCCTGGGCTTTGGAGTGATTCCTGCCAGGCCTGCTGCAGGCCGTCGAGGTCCTGGGAACGAGCTAGCGAGAGGAGGTTCGTGTCGGACAAGGTGGGCGAAAGCGCGGTTCGGGCCGAAATCGGGGCTCGGGATGCTAGCGCGGATACCCGACCAGGACCACGCGCCAAGCGCCCAAAATGCCGTTCCCTCGGGATTCGTCCGATCGGCCCGCGGCCGAGCCCGTCAATCCGCGAGGCGGCTGATCAGATTCTGGGCGAACTCCGTCGTCGCCGACTCGTCGTAGGCGTCCAGCGGGATGTCGTCCAGGATCTCCTCGGGGGCGATCATGCACATGTAGAACTCCGCGCCGTACTGGCGACGGAACGCCCGGATCTTGCCCAGAGTGCCCTCATCGATGCGATCCGCGGCCTCGAGGACCACGGTCTTGCCCTCGCGCCCGCGGACTCGGAGCACGATCATCGGGGCGTAGGCGGCGACCCGCTCGTCTTCGTAGCGGATCTCGAAGTGTCGGGGCGCGTGGCTGTGGGTCACGCCGGTCCGAGCGAGGATGTCGCAGACCTGCTGCTCGATTCGGGTGCTCAGGATCCGGCCACCGCAGCGCCCATAGGCCGTTCCGGCGGTCGCGCCGCCGCTGAGGAGGACTTCCTTGTCGTCCAGGTTGCTCGTGGCCCGCGGGATCGCGACCTCGGCGGAGGCCGCCGACTTCTTGCGCTTCGAGGCAGGCTTTCGGGTCCGAGCTCGCTTGGTGGTTTTCGTAGCGGCGGATTTGGACTTCGAAGCTGCTTTGGAGGCCATGTGGTCGCTGGGAATGGTGGGGTGGAGAGCTGCGAGGACGGACCGCCGGAGCCGATCGACGGGAATGGAACGCCGTCCTGGGACGCGTGCGGATTCTAGCACCGTCCCGAGCGGAGGGAAACCTGCTCCGGCGCGCCCTCAGGGGTCAAGTCGATGCGGTCTTGGTTCCGATGACACCGGCACACCGACACCGCACGCGGAACGAGGATCGGAGAGGTATGGAGGACACCAGGCTCGGCGCCATCCTGATCGAGAGCAGGATCATTCGCGAGGAGGATCTCGAGCGATGCCTCGAGATCCAGACGTTGGCGAGCGGCAATCGCCCGCTCGGCCAGATCCTCGTCGACGAGATGCTGATCGATCAGGCGACGCTCGACAATCTGCTGCGCATCCAGCAAGCGCGACGACAGCGCGCGCTCGGCTCGGTGCCGGTCGAACCGGCGCATGCAGGTCGGTTCCTCGAGGCCGCGGCTGCTGTGGGCGCGAACGAGCTGCACCTCAGCGAGGCGCGGCTGCCGCTCGCGCGCGTCGCGGGCGAACTCGTCGCGCTCGACTCGGAGCGGTTGGCCGGGCCCGAGGTCTGGCAGTTCGTTCGCGAGTACATGGGTCCGCACATGCTCGAGGACATCGCCGACCGTCGTTCGGTGACCAAGGAGTTCGCTTCGATCGGCCTGGCCAGGGGTCGGATCACGGCGTTCCGTCACACCGACGGGATCGCGGTCAACGTGAGGATCCACCCACCCGAGGTTCGTCCGCTCGAGGAACTCGATCTCGTGGGCGCGGTCCGCGATACGCTGACGGCCTGCAAGGGCATGATCCTGCTGACCGGTGAGAGCGGCAGCGGCATGACGGAGACGTTCGCGTCGCTGTTGCACGCGACCGCGGCGCACGGCAATCGTCACATCCTGGTCCTCGACGACTGCATCGAGTATCCCGAGCCGTCGGGCGACGCCCGCGTCTGCATGCGTCGCGTCGGGCTTCACACGACCGACTACGCGGCCGGCCTGCGCGCGGCGATGCGGCAGAACCCGGACGCGATCTTCATCGGCGATGCCTCGGAGCCCGAGGCGTTCCATCTCGCGCTGAACGCGGCGGAGAGCGGCAAGCTCGTCGTCGCGGTCGTGCACGGTGAGACCACGAGTTCGGTCATCGAGCACTGCCTCGGGTTGTTCCCGAGC
>JAGQQZ010000102.1 GCA_020425915.1 Planctomycetota bacterium
GCGGTCATGTTGCGGCCGTTGTCGGGCTTGATCCGGATGATCCGGTAGAGGTCCTTGCCGGTGCAGACACGGATGCCTTCCTCGCCGGCGGACAACACGCCACCGGGAACGCCCATGCCGTAGAGGTCTTCCTCGACCTCGCCCTCCATGACGATGAAGCGCTTCGCACCCAGCCTCGTCTGGCCACCGGGCTTCGGCGTCATCGCCCGCACGAGGCGGTCGATCTCGATCGCGGTCATGTCCCAGGAGATCACGCCGTCGGGCTTCTCGATCTTCGGCGCGCGCGTCGCCTTCGAATGGTCCTGCGGGGTGTAGTTCTCGGTGCCGGCCTCGATCTGCTTCAGCGCGTCGATCAACGCCTCTCCCGACAACTCGGCCAGCCGCGAGCGCAGCTCGCCGGCGGTCTCCCGATCGCCGATCGGGGTCTTCTTCTGCAGCAGGATGTCGCCGGCGTCGAGGTCCCGGTCGAGCTTGATGATCGACACGCCGGTCTCGGTGTGACCGTCACGAATCGCCGGCTCGATCGGCGCGGCGCCGCGGTACAGCGGGAGCAAGGACGCGTGCGCGTTGATCATCCCCTTCGCGGGCAGGTCGAGTAGCTCGGGCTTCAGCATGCAGCCGTAGCTGATGACGACGCCGACGTCCGGAGCGATCGAGCGCAGCTTCTCGACGAACTCCGGCGCATGGACGTTCTCGGGTTGCTCGAACGGGAGCTCCAACTCCTCCGCGGCGAGTCGGACTTCGGCCGGGTAGATCTTCCGACCGCGACCGCGCGGAGCGTCGGGCTTCGTCACGACGAGTTCCGGCGTGTAGCCGGCCTCGACGAGCGCTTTCAGAGACGGGATGGCGTAGTCGCCGCAGCCGAGGAAAACGAACTTCACGGTTTCCCTTACGAGAAGTCTGGCCAATTCGGAGGGGGGAGAGGGAAAGTAGCGGCCCGGACGCACGGCTGCAAACGAGACGTCGCCGCGACGCCACATGAGTGCCCAAATCGAGTTCCCGAACCCGTTCGAGCTGTTGCCGGAAACCGGTTGGCGACCCGCAGAGAGGCGCGAACTCCGCGTCTTCGGTGCGCCCGTCGAATTGCTGCTGTTGCCGGAAAGACGGAGTCGTCAGGGGGCGCCGAGCGACTTTCGCCCGGCGTTCCGCGCGAATCCCGCCGAACGGATCATGCGGGAGGAAGCGATCTGGCACGGTGATCGGGTCGTGCTGACGCCGAACAAGTTCGCGTTCGCCGAACGACACGCGCTGCTCTGGACGACGACGCCGCATCGCGAGGCGCCCGAACACCTGCTCGAGTCGGGCTTCGCGATGGTCGAACGGCACGGCGGCACCGCGCTCGGCAACAGCATCGGCGCGGCAGCATCCATCCAGCGCGCGCACCTACACCTGGCGGCCGACGAACTGCCCTTCCTCGACGCGGTCGAGGAGCAGGACTTCGCGCTGGACGGGCTCGTCGACGAGTTCGACGTCGAGACCAAGAAGCTCGCCGGCGTCCCGTTCGTCGGCGTCGGCGTGCGCGGCTCCGCCCGAGAACGCGCACGCGCGACCGCGCGACTCATCGAGTTGCGGATGACCGCGACCTTCACGCTGCTGGCACGGGGCGACACGACCTGGGTGTTCCCGCGCCGCGCCGAGACCCCGGCCCCGCACTTCCCCTACGCGGTCGGAGCCGCCGAGTACTGGGGCCGTTGGTGCTACGGGGACGCCGAACCGCTCGCCGCGGCGACTTCCGAAGCGCTCGAACGAGCGCTGGTCGAGAGCACGGTCGTCACCGCGGTCTGATCAGTCGCGCAGCGCCCCGAACAAGGACCGGAGCGTCTCGACCCGACCGCGGTTGGCACCGAAGTCGAACTCCCCGACGCGAGACGCCGAACGCACGTCGATGACCGAACGCTCGTCGTCGAGCAGCAGCTCTAGATCGTCGACGAACCGCCAGACCGCGGTCGTGCACTCC
>JAGQQZ010000103.1 GCA_020425915.1 Planctomycetota bacterium
CGACTTGATCGCGCCCGGGTCGGACGAGTAGTCCTCGAGGTCCCAGTCGACCGGCGCGGTGAACGGGTGGTGGCTCGAGTCCCAGCGACCGCGGTCCTCGTCGTGGACGAACATCGGGAAGTTGAGCACCCAGGCGAAGCGGAACTCGCCCGGCGTGCGCAGGCCGAGGTCGGTGCCGAGCTTGACGCGGAGTTCGCCGAGCGCGCGGTGCACGATCGACTTGCGGTCGGCGACGAACAACAGCAGGTCGCCGGTCTTCGCGCCCATCGCCTTCGCGAGGCGCTCGCCGGCCTCACCGCCGAAGAACTTCGAGATCGAGCCGGCGATGCCCTCCTCGGTGAGCTTGGCCCAGGCCAGGCCACGGGCGCCGTACTCACCCACGTACGCCGTCAGGCCCTTCTCGATGTCCTTGCGCGAGAACTTCTCCCCGGCGCCCTCGACGCAGAGACCCTTGACGATCCCGCCGTCGGCGACGGTCTGACTGAACACCTTGAAGTCGCACTCGGCGGCCAACTCGGTGATGTCGATCAGCTCCATGCCGAACCGGAGGTCGGGCTTGTCGACGCCGTAGCGCGTGATCGCGTCGTCGTAGTCGAGCCGCGCGAACGGGCGCGCGACCTCGACCCCGAACGCGTCCTTGAACGCACGGATCACCATGCCCTCGACCAGGTCGAGGACGTCGTCCTCCTCGACGAAGCTCATCTCGAGGTCGATCTGGGTGAACTCCGGCTGCCGGTCGGCGCGCAGGTCCTCGTCGCGGAAGCACCGCGCGATCTGGTAGTAGCGATCGAGCCCGGCGACCATCAGCAGCTGCTTGAAGATCTGCGGCGACTGCGGCAGCGCGTAGAACTGACCCGGGTTGACGCGGCTCGGCACGAGGTAGTCGCGCGCACCCTCGGGGGTGCTCTTGGTCAGGATCGGCGTCTCGACGTCGACGAACTTCTGCTCGGCCAGGTAGTTCCGGACCGCGGTGACGAAGGCGGAGCGCTTCTCGAGCGCGTTCTGCATCGGTCGGCGGCGCAGGTCGAGGTACCGGTAGCGCATCCGCAATTCCTCGCCGCACTCGGGATCGTCGAGCACCTCGAACGGTGGAGTCTCGGCTTCGTTGAGCACCGTCAGCTCGGTCGCGAAGATCTCGATCGAACCGGTCTTGCGCTTCTTGTTGACCTTGTCCGGCGCGCGCGGCGCGACGCTGCCACGCACGCTGATCACGTCCTCCGCGCCGAGCTTGACAGCGCGATCGAGCAGGCCCTTGGGAGTGCCCTTCTGCTCCTCGTCGAACACGATCTGGGTGACCCCGTAGCGGTCGCGAAGGTCGAGGAACAACAGACTGCCGTGGTGTCTGTGGTTCTCGATCCAGCCATTGAGGACGACTTCCTCGCCGACGTTCTCGTGGGTCAAGTCTCCGCACGTATGCGTGCGCTGCCAGCTCGCCATGTTCGAATCCGGGGATCGTTGCGGTACAGTTGGCACGAGTTGTACCTGCCCGAGAACCGGACGCAATCACGAGACCAGCGTGTCGATCGGCGATACTGACCACGATCTGAGCGAACCGGGCGTCGAGGCTTCGAGCAGTGAAGGCCGCGGGCTGCGACTCGCGTTCCGGGGCTCGCTGAACTCGCGCAGCGTCCACCGGGTCTGGGGCCAGGCCCTGCGGCACCTGCAGCGGGCGCGACCCGCCCACCTCGTCGTCGACGCGGC
>JAGQQZ010000104.1 GCA_020425915.1 Planctomycetota bacterium
CCCACGCAAAACCCCAACGATTCCTCCGATCCGTCTTTGGCCCCACCGACACCGTCGTGTGAGATGTCCGCGTGAGCCACGACACGTACAAGATCATCCACATCGCCGGCATCCTGATCCTGTTCACCGCGCTCGGTGCCGCGTTCCTCGGCAAGCGCGGCGAAGACGGCAAGGCTCCGCGCTCCGCGATGATGCTGCACGGCATCGCCATGCTCGTCATCCTGGTCGCCGGCTTCGGATTGCTCGCGCGGCGAGAGATCCACTGGCCGTGGCCGGGCTGGGTGTTCGCCAAGCTCGGCATCTGGATCGTCCTCGGGGCGCTGCCCGTGCTCGTGAAGCGCAAGGTCGTCCCCGCGGCGTTGGCTTGGCTGATCGCGGTCGCACTCGGCGCGTGCGCGGCCTGGCTGGCGATCGCCGAACCGTTCTGATCCGAGTTCCCGGCACGCAGCGCGCGCGCCGGCGAACTCACTCGTCGCGGTACCGCGCTTCGCGTGCCGCGTCGAGTTCCGCGCGCTTGGCCAGATAGGCCTCGACCGAGGTGATGTAGTCCTCCATCTCGGTCTGCAGCCGTCCGCTCAGGTCACCGGCGTGCGCGCGCAACACGTCCTGCCAGTCGCGGTCCCACTTCGTCCACGAGTGCGGATGGATCAGCGTGTGGAGCTGCGGCCTCGCGTCGCGATCGAGCTTCGTGCAGATGCAGCCCTCGCGCCAGTGGAAGCCGCTGTCGCCGAAGTACGGAATGTCGCGCACGAGCTCGCGCTGGTAGGCACACGGATGCTTCGGGCTGATGTCACCGAGCAACGGCCCCTGTGCGGGTTGGTGTTGCGCGATCGTGCGGGTCTCGAAGCCGACGAGTTCCTCGAACACACGGATGTCGCGGCGCGTGCCCTCGATCGGGTCCTGGCCCCGTTCGAGGAAGTAGCCCGGCTCGTAGTGCAACCCGACCTCGTGGCCGAGGTCGTGGATCTTGCGCACGCAGTCCGCCGCCTCGACGTCGAGCAGGTTGTAGAACGGGGCGTGCAGGCGGAAGTAGTAGGTCGTCGCGACGCCCTCGTCGTGTTCGAGCTCTGCCATCTCGAGCGCCGCCCACGGCGTGATGTCGACATCGTGCCGGACGAGGAAGAAGTCACGATCGGGCAGCCCGAACGCGACGTCCCGCACGAGCGGCAGCCAGTAGCCGAGGTCCTTCGCCTTGCGCAGGATGTAGCGGTAGTGCGGCAGGCTGTAGCGGCAGTCGGTCTCGACCTCGGCGTTCACAGCCATCCGCCTCGGTAGGTCCACGAGCGCGGGTGCAGGCGCACGCCGCGCTTCCGCAGGAACTCGCGGAAAGCCGCGGCGAGCGGCCCGTCCGGCCCCTGGATCCGCGGCGCCGAGAGATCGATCGTCACCACGTCGCTGGGCGCGTCGTCCCACTCGGCATCGTCGATCGCGGTGACGACGCGGACCTCCTCGGCGAAGGTCGTGCCGAGGTCGCCAGGCGCCACGGTCGACGCCCGGAGAGCGTGCGTGCGGCCTTGCTCGGTCACGCGCACGACGACCTCGTCCGCGCCTTCGTCGACCTCGACCGAGCGTCCACGCAAGCCGAGTTGCCGCGCGAACTCCGCGACCAGATCGAACGCGACGCGCGCGAACGCATCCCGGTCGAGCGGCTGCGACGCGGACTTCATGTCGACGGCCGGCACACCACCGAACAGCCGGCCGGCAGGCACCGAGCTGACGAGCGAAGAGCCGGACAGCAGGATCGAGCCCTCGCCCATCTCCACGCCCGGGAACAGCGTCGCCTGGATCCCGACCTGGCAGTAGCTGCCGAGCCGCACGCCGGCGAAGCGATTCGGGTAACCCTTGAGGATGCTGCCGCCGAACGAGTGGGTCATGACGACGGCGTTCCGCGAGATCACGACCTCGTCGCCGATCTCGAGGCGCCGGCACGGATTCAGATGGACGTGTTCGCCGACGAATCCGTGGCTACCGACGACGAGCTCGGCCTCGGGATCGAGCGCACCCCCACCGCCGATCTCGATGTCGTCGGTGAAGAACGCGTTGTCGCCGCACGCGATTCGAGTGCATCGGACGCGGCAGTTGCGACCGAAGTGGAGCAGGTCACCGGCGCACAGCTCGCGTCCCTCGACGCTCGTGTCCGCACCGAAGTAGGCGCCGTCGCCGAGCACGATCCGTTCGACCAGCAGCACCGCTCCCGGCGCCAGGAACGCGTCCTGGCCGATGATCGCACCGTGCCGGCGGTAGAGCTGCAGCTTGAACCGGGAGTCGAGCGCGGCGAACGCGGCCGCATCGCGACGCAGGTTCTCGAGGAACGCGGCATCGAGCGTGCCGTCGCTCGAACTCGACCCATGACCGGCCGCCGCTTCGACGTCTTCGATTCGGATCAAGCCGTCGGGACCGGTCCCGCGCACTCCATCGAGGTCGACGCCGCGCTCCTTCGCGAGCCGGCGAGCCGCCGGCGCAACCTGGATCCGACCCGGTCCGGACGGCGCCGCGGTGTCCGTCGA
>JAGQQZ010000105.1 GCA_020425915.1 Planctomycetota bacterium
CAGCTGACTTGCGCTCCGGCGGGCCGCATCCGGTCGATCGTCCGGTCGAGCGCCGCGCGGACGGATTCCGTCAACTCCAGGGCGCAGAAGCAGCGAGCCGAGTCCGGCACGGGCAGGCGGGCGTCCGCAGAACGTCAGTTCGCTTCGAGGTCGCGGTAGAACGACTTCGTGTCCTCGATCTTCTTGAGATAGAGGTGCCAGTCGAGGCGCTCGTCGGCGCGGATCCGTTCGTCGTTCGGCGATGCGCCGAACAGGTAGTTGACGACCCAATCGGCGAGGTGGACCTCGCCGGTCAGTTCGCGTCCCTCGATCATCGATTCGATCGCGAGGATCTCGTGGCGCCGCAGCCGACCCGTCTCGAGCATCAGGCTGCGGTTGCGGAGCAGCTCTCGCTCGTTCGGGCTCACGATCCGGATCAGCTCGGCCGCGTCGGCGTACGCGTTGCCCTCGTAGAGCTCCTTGAACAGCAGGTGGACGACGATGACGATCTCCTCCCGCTCCAGGTTGTGTTCCCGGCAGAACCGCACCGCCGGGAAATTGGCCGACTCGGCGTTCTCGTGCAGACGGCGCTGCATGCGCTGCCAATGCCGCTCGATCCTCCGCGTCAGCTGCCGACCGGGGTCGGAGTCGCCGAGCCGGATCCGATCCCACCGATCGATCTGGAACACCCGATCCGCGCGGTGCTTGCACAGGTTGTGGAGAATCCGCAGGTCGATCAGGAAGTCGCGGTTGCTCTCGTAAGATCGATCCGCCGCACGACTTTGGTCTTCCACGACGAGACCCGAGACCTCATCTTGGAAAGCTATCAACGCCTCCTCCGAGATCCGGAACCGTGCGTCGAGCACGTCGTCGGTGAACTCGTCGTCCTCTTCGAGTTCGATCAGGCCGCTCGCGCGCAGCACGCCGTTCTCGTGCAGCAAGTCGATGCCGGCCAACACGTCGAACGACCCTTCGAACACGTTCGCGAGCAGCGCGCGTCCTTCGAGCGCGGGGGAATCGGCGCGCAGGTGTCGCTGCAGCAGGATCGCGAGCAACAGGAAGTGCGTCGAGTCGAGTTTCGCCTCTCGAATCGCATCACCGAGTGGTCCGCGAAAGCGGTACGCCGCGAGGTCGGCGGCGAGCTTCTGCGTCTTCGTTCGCGCTTGTCGTTTCAACCGACTGCGCGTGTCGCGACGCAACTCGGGATCGTTGATGCGCGTGCGCAGTCGCTGCAGGTCGTCACACAAGGCGAGCAACTTCCGGAGAGCGGTGGTTCTGCGCGAGGTCTTCATAAGTGCTTATTCTAGCGAAGGTAGCGGTCGTGACTCAGGGGGGTCCTCGGTGTTAGCCCGGGGCTCGACGGGTTGCAAGGCGCTGGTGCTTTCGGTGTCACGCAGTCCCCTCGATGGCGTCGGCGGAACTCGTTTCCAGGCAACGGGAGGCGCGACTTTTTCGCTTCTACGCAACGCATTTTTCAGGGACTTTTTCCCGGGTTTTTCGAGTCCGGGTGGCCCTCGCCGGAGGCGTTCGTGAGCTGGCGGACGAGTCGTTTCCACAACTCGGTCGTGCCCGCGATCGTGGTCGGCGCGGTGGTGTTCCAGCTGGTCCGAACCCACGTGTGCGAGCGCTACCGGGTCACCAGCCGGAGCATGGAACCGACGCTGCACGGCGACCCCGAATCCGGCGACATCGTCGTCGTCGACCGACTCGCCTGGGCGCTCGAAACACCTCACCCGGGCGACCTGGTCGTGTTGCGCAACCGTGACGACGCGAGCCTCAACCACCTCGTCAAGCGGTTGTTCGCCGTCGGCCCGGCGTTCCTCGAGTTCCGCGCGGGCGACGTGTTCGTCGGCGAGTCGCGCCAGACGGTGTCGCGCATCGTCAAGGATCCCATCGCGCACCGTGCGCTGCGCATCGTCCACTTCCGAGTGCCCGGTGACGGTCCGATCCCGCTGCGCCCCGACGCGGCGCGGTGGAAGGTAATCCACAACGACGAGCGGCCGATCGTCCTCGTGACGCCGGTCGGTTCGATGCGCGAGTTGCACACGGTCGTGACCGCGCGGTCCCAGGACGAACGATCGTCGAGCACGCCGCCGGATCGGTTCCTGCCGGGGCACGTCAGTCTCGCGGAACCGGTCGGCAACGACTTCCTCGATGCACGCGCGGTGCGTCAGCGGTCGTCGGGACCGAGCCCGCGGGACGTAGGGATCGAGCTCGAACTCACGGTTCCGGACGCCTGTGAAGGCCTGCAACTCGTCTACGAGTACGCCGAGCACTATCTCGTGTGCACGGTCGACGCCGGCGGTGCAGGCCTGTTCTCGCACTACGGCCAGCAGCTCGACTCGTTCGCGTTCGGCGAGCTGCACGCGGGGGAGCGGTTGCGGATCTCGTTCGGCTACCTCGACGGCAGACTGTTCGTGACGCGGGGCGATCGACTCGTCGCCGAGCGCGCGTTCGAGCTGCCGGAGCAGAGTCGGCTATTGATCGATCGCGACGATCGCTTCGTCAACCAGATCCACTTCGGGTTCGCGGGTCGAACCGATGCCGAGGTGCACCGAATCGAGGTGTTCCGCGACTCCTACTACGACGCGACCGCCCGCGACTACCACGTCGAACTCGGGCAGGTGTTCGTTCTCGGCGACAACGCACACGACAGCGCCGACTCGCGCGACCGGGCGCGGGATCCCTACGAACTCGGCGATCTCGTCGGTCGCCCGTTCGCCGTCATCGGGCCGATGGAGCGCGCCCGATGGTTGCCTCGTTACTCATTGACCACGCCGTGATATCACGGTCCGCGACCCCGCCATGTTGACGTTCCTGACCGCCTGCCTCGTCTCGCTCCCGCAGGGCGATCCCGATCGCCAAGAGCCGGTGCCGATGTCGACCCCACGAACGGTCGTGTTTCGGCGCGCCGACGATCGCGAGA
>JAGQQZ010000106.1 GCA_020425915.1 Planctomycetota bacterium
ACGGACACTCATCAGGAATCGGGCACGGCCCTGATCCTGTCGTTGTTCTTCGCGATCGTCGTCACCGGCATCGTCGCGACGGGCTCGATCTACCAGGCGAGTCAGCGGCGCACGACCGAGACCCAGTTCCGCGTCTACAGCCAGGCCAACCAGTTCGCGCGCGCGGGACTCACCGAGGCGCTGAGTTGGTTCCGTCGCCAACCCTCGCAACCCGTCACGGGCTTCGAACCGGTCGTCGACCTCGCCGCGAACCCGCAGATCCTCGACACGATCGACTCCGACATCGGAATCGTTCGGGAGTTCAACATCGAGGGCAACACCTGGGGCCGCTACGAAGTCTGGAAGGAATGGGGCTCGGATCCCGACGCCACCCGCCTCGCGTGGCGCCAGCAGGTCGAGGCCACCGACGTCTCCGCGCAACGCGGCCTCGGCACGCCCGGCTCGACCTGGCGCTTGCGCGGTGTGGGCTACGTCTACCACTACGAAGACGCGACCAAGGCGTTCGACGAGGGTCCGAACCGCGTGCTCGCGACTCGCATCCTCGAGTCCGAGATCCTGCGCCTGAAGATCACGCCGCCCGGCCAGGCCGCGCTCTGCGTCTCGCAGGGCAGCGACGCGCAGATCAACAACAACGGTCGAATCTACGGCGGTTCGACCGGTGCCGGCATCTTCTACCCGAACAGTACCGGGACCCCGGGCTGGACCGGCGGAGCGACGATCACGGGTGCGCCTGCACTGACGTCGACCGCGACCTACGGCGGCGACTACAAGGACGTGTTCGGGATCACCTACTCGGAGCTGCGCGGCATCGCCGACCTGGTCGTCGCGTCCGCGGCCGACTTCCCGAGCCCGATCGGCACGAACAACGTCGTGATCACCGAGGTCGGCTCGACGATGACGTTCGACAGTTCGACGCCGCTGCGCGGCACGGGTCTCGTCATCGTCAACGGCGACGCGGTCATCTCCGCGGGCAGCGCGTCGACGTTCACGGGGTTCCTCTACGTCGATGGCGACCTGACGATCAACGCGCCGGCGGAGATCACCGGCGCCGTCGTCGTGACCGGCCGATGCACCGTGCAGGGATCCGGCGACTACTCGACGATCACGTTCGACGACGACGCGCTCACGGCGCTCCGGATCGAAATCGGTCAGTATCGGATGTCGGGCGCCATCCGTCCGATCCACAGCAACGAGTAACCCGCACCTCGGGGTCGGTCTCGGGTATCCTCGAGACCACGTGACGACCGATCCGACCCCTCCGGCCGAACCGCTGCCGATCGTCCTGCGCGTCGGCGACTTGACCTTCGAACTCGAAGAGGGTCGAGCCGTCGTCATCGGTTCGAGCCCGGACGTCGACGTCCGAATCGCTCACGGCACGGTGTCACGTCGACACGCCGAACTCGAACTTCAGGGACTGCAGGTCCGAGTCCGCGACCTCGACTCGACCAACGGGACGTGGCACGGCGGTGCACGGATCGACGTCGCGACGCTCGGCCTCGGTTCCGCGCTGAGGTTCGGTGAGATCTCGGCAACGGTCGAGCAGTTCGTCCCGACGGTTTCGGTCGCGCCGGACCCAGGGATCGCGCCGCATCGTCTGCACGAACCGAGCTTCCACGAACTCATGGCCGAGCAGCTGCGACGCGCCCCGTGGTTCGCGATCTCGATCGTGTTCCACGTGGTCGTCCTGCTCCTGCTGCAGATGTTCCTGATCGACCACATCCCACCTGGCGAGCGCCGAATCGCGCTGACGCTCTCGCCGGACGAGGTGACCGAGGAGATCGCCGACGACCCGGTGGACGTCGAACCGATCCAGCTGGACGAAGTCGACGAGGACCTCGTTCTGCAAGACCTCGTCGAGGACACGAAGTTCGACGAGCCCGAGAGCGACAACGCGGTATTCGACGACTCGACGTTCAGTGCGGACTGGGACGCTCGCAGCATGCTGTCGAAGATCCGCACGGCGGTCAGCGACGATGTCCTGCGTGAGATGCAGAGCAGCGAGGCGACCGAGAGCTTCCGCAAGACGGTGACCGGGCTGCGCCAGAGCGGGCTCGACATCGTCTTCGTGTTCGACAGCACGTACTCGATGGACACGGTGCTCGACCAGACCAAGCAGCGGATCGCGCTCATGGTCGACGTGCTGTACGCGCTGGTTCGCAACGCCCGGATCGGAATCGTGACCTACCGGGATCACGACGAGGAGTACCTGACGCGGCACATCCCACTCGCATCGGACTACTACCGCTCGGTCAACTTCATGCAGACCGTGTTCGCGGGCGGGGGCGGCGACGTCCCGGAGGCCGTGTACGAGGCGTTGCAGGTCGCGTTCCGCTCGAAGTGGCGCAAGGGCGCCCGCCGCATCGTGGTGCTGATCGGCGACGCCCCCGCCCACAACGAGGATGCCAGCCGCCTTCGCGCGCTCGTCTCGCGATTCGAAGACGAGCGATCGACGGTCCACGCGATCATGACGAAGCGGATGGACGGCATGATCGATCCGTCGACGGCGAAGAACTTCCACTCGATCGCCGAGGCCGGCGGTGGTTCGTGCATCCCGCTCGAGGACGAGCGCGCGATCCTGCGAGACATCATCGCGCTCGCGATCGGCCGGGACTTCAAGCGCGATGTCGACCAGGTGTACTCGCTCGTCGATCGCCGCCGCGAGACCGTGGACCGAACCGCGGCGAAGATCATCGCCGACGAGGACGTCGAGGCGATGAGTCGGGCGCTGACGAAGTCCAAGCCGGACGACGACGTGATCCGTGCGCTGACGAAGTCGCACAGCGCGCGACTGGCACACGGACTCGTCGACCTGATGCGAGCGCAGGCGACGCCCAAGCGTACACGTCATGCGGCGGCCTACGCACTCCAGCGGATGCTGTCACTCGCCACGCCGCCGATCGACCCGGAGAGCGAGCGCCCGCTCGACCCGCGGTCGGCGAGCCGACTGCTCAACCGCATCGAGCGGGACCTGCGGTGACGCTCACTCGGCGCCGATCCGAACCTCGGCGGCGCCCGTGAGCCCGATCGGCACGGCGGAGCTCGGGTTCGGATCGAGCAGAACGCCCTGCACGAACAGCCGGACGCCGACGAGCCCGCAAGAGTACGGAATCGACAGTGTCATCGGCACCGGCGTGCCGGCCGACTGCCACGGCGAACCCGACAGCGCGAGGACGTAGAACGGGGTGCCGAGGTCGATCAGCAACTCACCCGCCGCGCCACCGCCGGCCAGACCGAAGCCCGGCACGGCGACGCCGCACGGGAAACCGGGCAGCGCCCGTAGCGAACCGAGCAACCACGGCGTCGTCGCGCCGGCGGTCTGCGTGCCGAGCGGGTTGTCGAGCCCGATCGACAGGTCGGAGCCGATGCGTGACGAACCGCCGAGGATCTGCAGACTCCCGGCCGGATTCACGCCGCAGCCGAACGGGGTCGTGCCCATCGGCGCCCCTCGGGCGAACGCGATGCTCCGCGGCACGCTCAGACCGCCCGCGCTGACGACCTGCACCGGATTGCCGCTCGCATCGAACTCGACGAGCTTGTCCTGGAAGAACGACGACGACCACATGTGACCTCGATCGTCGAACGCGATGCCCTGCGGCCCGGTCAGGTTCGGGTGCGTGATCTCTCCCAGGAAGGTGCCGCTCGGCGTGAACTTCAGGATGTTGTTCGAACCTCCACCCGACACGTGGAGCACGCCACACGCATCGCGCGCGATCGCCATCGGACTCGACAGCGTGAGCGGCGGCGAGGGCTGGAACGAGGCGACGTACTGCTCGTTCGGGTCGAACTTGACGATCTGGGCACCCGTGACGCTCGCGACGTAGATGCTGCCGTTCTCGTCGAACGCGATGCAGTTCGGCAAGCCGAGACCGAGCGCCGTGTAGGACCGCTGGAACGTCCCGTCGAGCGCGAACACACACACCCGCGCGTTCTGGAAACTCGACACGTGCAGCTCGCCACTCGGCGACAACGCGAGCCCGGTCGGGCCCATGAGTTCCGCGTCCGTGAACTGCGACACGTATTGCTCGGCCGCGTCGAACACGTAGACCGCGTCCGTGTTCTCGCTACTCACGAAGATCCCGCCGTCGTCGAGCACGACGATCCCTCGCGGTCCGTCGAGCCCGGGCCCGGTGAAGCTGCGCAGGAACGCGCCGGTCGCGTCGTAGACCGCGATCCGGTCGTTGTTGAAGTCCGAGACGTAGAAGTTCCCGGTCTCGAACGGCGGCAATTGAGCCGCGGCGAAGGACGCGGTCGAGGCGAGCGCTGCGGTGAGGAGGGAGAAGCGCATGGGTAGATCTCAGGCGATCGGACCGGATCTGACAAGCGGCCTCGCATCGGTGGTGATGGGCGCTGGGAGGTGTGTTGA
>JAGQQZ010000107.1 GCA_020425915.1 Planctomycetota bacterium
GATCCTGCCGAGGACCTGGCCTCGCTGGACCGACGACCCGGGATCGATGCCCGGGTCGACCTCCACGACGAGGCCGGGCTCGTCGCACTGGGTGATTCGATGTTCGAGGTCCTCTCGCAGACGCTCGAGCCGCTGCTCCGCCGCGACGACGGCTGGCGCCGCGACGGCGACCCGCTGCCAGTCGTGCTCGTTCGATTGCGCGGCGTCACGACGCTGTTCGGCGATCCGGAGTTCGATCGCGGCGAGGCGGGCGTCGCGCTCGAGCTCGCTCGATCCGAGGACGAACAGCGCCTCGCCGGGGCGGACCGAGTCGCCGCGCTCGACGAGACGTTGCCGCACCCGCCCGTCGATCGATGCGACGATGACCGACGTGCGCTCCGGGCCGAGTACGCAGGGGAACGAGTCGTGCGAGGACACCGGGAGTGCGGCGAAGGCGAGGAAGCCGGTGACGAGCGCCGCGACGACGATCGACGGCACGAGGCGCGGCCGGATCGAACGACGGACGCGCACGACCTCCACGGCGAGCTTCGCGATCGGTGCGAGCAGGAACTGCCACAGCGCCATGGCGCCGAGCAGGGCGCCGAGGGCGGGAAAGAACCGGGCGTAGACCGCGTGCGCGATGAACCACGCCACGAGGATCCGCCAGACCGACGAGGCCACGCCGTAGCCGGCCAGCCAGCGGCGTTCGGCGTTCGAGACCGACGGGTCGGGGACGTTCGGGATCCCGAGCCAACCATGGAACACGTAGTAGCGCAGCACGGCAGAGCTGCGCGGACCGAGGTTGGGTTGGCCGAGCAGGTCGCAGGCCAGGAAGTAGCCGTCGAACCGCATCAGCGGATTGGCGTTCAGGACGAGTGACATCGCCAGTGACGTCGTCATCAGGTAGAACGCGATCGCGTTTGCGGTGCCGACGTCGGTCGCGTTCCAGACATGGGCCGCGATCGCGGCGATCATCAGCTCGACGCCGATCCCGGCGCCGGCGATCTCCGCGCGACGACCGCGGTCCGGGAGCTGCCACGCGTGCGAGGTGTCGACGTACAGGCACGGCATCAGGCAGAGGAAGGCCACACCGGCGTCGTCGACCCGACAGCCGTGGTACTTCGCAGCGGCCGCGTGTCCGAGCTCGTGCAACAGCTTGACGACGAACACCGACGCGAGCAGCCAGGGCACGTTCGAAGGCGTGAGTTGGTCGAGTCCGCCTCGCGCGATCGCCGGAAGTTCGTGGAGCACGACGTACGCGCCGGACGCGATCAGTGCGGCGACCGGCCACAGCAGCCATGCGCTCCGGAGCAGGCCCCACGCTCGCGCGAGGCCTCCGAGGTGTCGATCGGGATCGAACAGTCGGATGCGGAAGTAGAACAGGCGTTGCACCCACGAGCGGTGTGGCTCGCGCGGCGTGTGTCCGACCAGCATGCCCAGCGCCGCACACCGCTCGACCAGGCGGCGGACCGCGTCGGTGGAGTAGCTCCAACCCTCGCGCGCCAGCGCCGCCGCGAGTTCGTCGGGACCGCGGGTGCCGTCC
>JAGQQZ010000108.1 GCA_020425915.1 Planctomycetota bacterium
ACCTCGGTCGGCATCGTCTTCGCGAGCCCCTCGGATCCGGCGAACGGGCGGTAGCTCGTCAACCAGAATGCGAACGGACACACGCACCACAGCGCGGCGATCGAAGCTCGCAACATCATGACGCCTGCCTCCGCGCGACCAGCGTGTCGAGCCCGAACATGATCCCGAAGCCGAGGACGAACACGGCCATTCCCGCGACGTCGTGCCCGGTCGTCGAACCGAATTCGACCCCGTACTGACGCGACATGACACACATCGCGGCGATGCGCACGACGTTGGTCAGGACGGCCACCGGAATCGCGACGACCATCAGGATCCAACGCCACAGACCGCGTGCGCTACCGAGCAGGAAGACGATCACGTAGGACACGGTCAACAACGACACCAAGGAGCGCAAGCCGCCGCATGCATCGGCGACGACCAGCGGCGTCGCCTCGTTCGCGATCCGGATGTTCGCACCTTGTCGTACGGCATCCGCGCCGAACCAGTTGCCGAGCGTGAGGCCGGCGTCGACCGCGACCTCCTTGAGCACGAACACGAGTTGGCCGGTCACGAACATCGGGAGCGGCACGGCGAACGCGACGAGACCGAGGATCGGGAGCCAGTTGCGGAATCGCACGGCGCCCTGCGCCAGGAGCACCGCACCCGGAATCGTGAGACAGAGGCTCGCGGCCGAGAGCGAGTCGACGGTGAGGCCGGCGCCGCACACGTGCAGGAACAGCCCAGGGCCGAGCAGCCACCACCCGCGACCGTCGATCGTCACCGGCAACGCCCGCCAGTCCGCGCGTCGCATCCAGAACCACGCAGCCATGCCGATCGGGATCAACGGGCCGTGCGAGTACGACGACTCCTCGAGCATCCAGTTGTCCCAGATCCAGACCGAGGTCAGCGCGTACGCGAACACGATCGGCAGGGCGACCTGGAGACCGGAGTTCATCGCGCCAACTCCTCGTAGGCGGCGACGACCCGGCGAGCGTTGCCGCGCCAGGTCCAGTCGCGTTCGAGCAGTCGGTCGAGGCCGGCGCGACCGATCGCACGCGTGCGGTCGAGGTCACCGAGGGCCGCGGCGAGTCGACTGCCGAACGCGTCCCCGTCGTCGGCTGCGAACAGGATCCCGTTCTCCGCGTCGGTCACGGACTCGCGCACGTTCGGTTGATCCGGCGCGATCGCCGCAACCCCGGCCGCGAAGTAGTCGAACAGCTTCAGCGGCGAGGAATAGGGGTTGATGGCCGGGATCATGCCGACGTCGAACATGCTGACATGTTTCGGCACTTCACGCGGTGGAACCGCCGGAAACACGTGGACCCGGTCACCGACACTCAGCTGCTGGGCGCGCCCAACCACCGATGGCAACGCGGGTCCCTCGCCGACGAGACACAGGTGGACCTGGTCCATCCCGGGTAGCCCGAGGGCGTCGACGGCGAAGTCGAGCCGATGCCAATCCCGCATGTAGCCGACGAATCCGATCACCGGCGCCGTCGCCGGCACGCCGCGGCTCCGGCGCAGTGCGGCCGCCTCGGCTCGCGTGGTGTCGCCGTAGCGCGCGGGGTCGGCGCCGTTCGGCACGACCCGGCACGCGGCCGGGTCGGCGCCGCAGCGCACCAACCAATCGCGCAGGACCGCGGTCACCGGGAACACGCGGTCGGCGCCACCGAGCACTTCACGCTCGACGCGCGCCGCGCGGCGACGGAAGTGCAAGAGCCGCAATCGCGTCATCTCGTCGACCATCGGCGAGTTGACTTCGAGCAGGAGTCGGAGACGGCGCCGCCGCGCGACCCGCAGTCCGGCGAACAGGTGGAGCGCATGGCGCTCGTAGATGAAGTCCGGCCGGAACCGATCACAGGCCGACTCGAGCATCCGCATCGCCGTCCGGTTGTAGGCGATCTCCATGACCTCGGTCGCGACGCGCGGCAAGCGAACGCGCTGCCAGAAGCCACCGACCGGCTCGGCGTTGCTGCCGCCTTCGGTATCCCCCTTCGGCACGAGCGCACACTCGTGGACCTCGTGCCCCTCTTCGCGCAACGCCCGGATCAGCTCCCGCACGTGCATCGCCTGCCCGTCCTCGGCGCGGATGCGGTGGTGGTAGAGGATCCGGTAGCGGCGCGTCACGGGCACCACCGATGCTGGAAACGGTGGAGACACAGCGTGCTCCACAGCGGCTCGGTGTGATCCGCGAGTCCCGCGCGATGCTGGCGCAGCAGGCGCCCGACGGAGCCAGGATCGATGATCGACGCGAGTCGCTCGTCGCCGAGCACGGCTTCCAACTCGTCGCCGAGCGGGCCGCGCAGCCACTCCTTCACGGGTGCGACGAAGCCCTGCTTCGGACGGTCGAGCGCGTCGCCGAGGCGCGGTCGCAGTGCGCGCTTGAGCAGCGCCTTGGTCTCGCCTCCGGCGAGCTTGAGCGTCGACGGGATGCGGGCGGCGGCCTCGACGAGTTCGTGGTCGAGCAGCGGCGCCCGGACCTCCAGGGAGACGGCCATCGACGCACGATCGACCTTCGTCAGGATGTCGCCCGGCAACCAGGTCTCGAAGTCGGTCGCAGCCGCACGCGCCAGGCTGTCGGGTCCGTCCGATCGACTCCAAGCATCGCGCACCGGCGCCAGCGGATCGTCGTCGAGGCGCGCGAGCTCCGGCCGCAGGATGTCGCCGAGCTGCTCCGGCAACGTGCAGCTCACCGACCGCGCGTATGCCTCACCGGGATCGCGCGCCAGGTTCTGGAACGTCCGCTTGAACCGCAGCCAGCGCGGTAGGAAGTCCGCCTTGGGATAGACCGCGCCGAACAGCCGCCACAGGAACCGCGGTGCCCAGCCACGGATGCGATTCTCGACGACGTCGTACTTGTAGCGCCGGTACCCCGCGAAGCTCTCGTCGCCGCCGTCACCCGAGAGCGCGACGGTCACGTGCCGCCTGGCGAGTCGACTGACGTGGTAAGTCGGGACGGCGCTCGAGTCCGAGAACGGCTCGTCGAACGTCGCCGCGTACCAACCCTGGTCGAGCATGTCCTCGGCCGAGACGCGTTCCTCGTGCAGCAGGGCGCCACAGGCCTCGGCCGAGGCGCGGGCGTAACCACGCTCGTCGTAGCGCGGATCGTCGAAGCCGACCGTGCACGCGACCACCTGTGCATCGCCGACCCGTCGCATGCTGTCGACGATCGCGTAGCTGTCGACGCCACCCGACAGGAACGCACCGAGCGGGACGTCGCCCATGAGTCGGATGCGCACGGCCTCGTCGAGGCGCTCGAGGACCTCCTCGGCGAGCTCCTCGACCGGCCGAGCGACCGGCTCGGCGAACGACAGTTGCCAGTAGCGCCGGACACGGACCGTGCCGTCGCGAACGGTGAGCGCGTGCCCCGGCGGCAGGCGTCGGATCGCTCGGAACGCGGTGCCGGGATCGGCGACGTAGCGCAGGCAGAAATACTGACGGATCGCGACGGGGTCGAGGTCACGAGCCACGCCGGGGTGCTCGAGGATCGCCTTCGGCTCGGAGCCGAACACGAACTCGTCACCGACCTCCGCGTAGTAGAGCGGCTTCTTGCCGATCCGGTCCCGGGCCGCGAACAGCGTGTGCTCCTGCACGTCGACGATCGCGAACGCGAACATGCCACGCAGCCGAGTCGGCAGCGCCTCCCCCCACTCACGGTACCCGTACAGCAGTACCTCGGTGTCGCAGCGCGTCGCGAACCGGTGACCGGCGCGCTCGAGCTCCGCACGCAGCTCGGCGAAGTTGTAGATCTCCCCGTTGTAGGAGACCCAATAGCGCTCGGTCGCATCCGCCATCGGCTGGTGGCCGCCGGCGAGGTCGACGATCGACAAGCGGCGGTGCGCGAGTCCGTAGCCGGCGCCGACGCGGAATCCCTCGCCGTCCGGGCCGCGGTGTGCGATCGCACGAGCCATGCGCTCGAGCAGATCCCGCTCGACGTGCTGGGCGCGATCGCGACAGAAGATCCCGGCGATTCCACACATCGGTCGACCTGCGCGCCGTCGCGCCTACGGCACGCGCCCCCACCGCGGCAACCCGGTCGGCACCGTCCTGCGGAACGCGACTCGGATCGGCCCGGCACCGGTCTGCATCGGCACACCCTCGGAGTCCTCGCCGGACGGGCCCGCGGCGTAGTGCTTGCGCGTGACGTACAGCGCGCACGTCATCAGCGCGAACAGGTGGTAGGTCAGGTCGAAGTGCCCACGATTGAGGAAGAACGCACCGAACATGAAGCCCGCGTTCGTCGCCTCGAACATGCGTGCGTACGTCTCTGCCCACGCGAGGTCCGGGCGACCTCGTGCCATTCGTCGTAGCTTCTGCGCGCCGAGGAACATCGAGATCAGCAGCATCATGTAGAGCGTGATCGCGAACGTGCCGTGCTCGGCCCAGATCTGTAGGTACGAGTTGTGGGCGACGTGCCCCTCGATGCCCGGCGCGAGGAACTCGGAACCGAACTCCTCGTAGCCGGCCTGGAAGTTGCGCAACCCGACGCCGAGCAGCGGCCTGGCCTTGATGATCCGCAACGCGACCGTCCAGGACTTGAGCCGCGCGCCCGCCGAGCTCTCCTGCCCGCCTTGCTCGAGCGTACCGAGTCGCGCGAGGACGTGGTCCGGCGCGAACAACAGGAACGCGACCGCCGCGGCCGAGAGCGCGAAGCCGGCCTGGAACAGCTTGCCGGACCGCCACGCCAACACCATGAAAACGATGACCATCGACAGGAAGCCACCGCGCGAGTGCGTGAGCAGGATCGTCACACAGGAGAAGAAGAACATCGCCTTGACGACGAGCTTCAAGATGCGGTTCGTCTCCAGCGACGACATGTAGAAGAGGATGGGCAGGTTCATGACCATCGCGAGCGCGAAGTCATTGTTGTCGCCCATCATCCCGCCCGGGCCCTGCTTGATGACACCGCCGGTCATCACGCCCCAGAGGCCGCCCTTGACGCCGTAGAAGCCGAGGCTCAACGCGATGATCCAGAGCACCGCGCGCAGCCGCTGCTTGGTGTCGACCTGCCCGATCGTGAACAGCGCGATCGCGATGATCTTCACGAACTCCGAGTAGTACGTCATCACGTACTCGTCGACCTCGTACGCGACGAACAGACTCGCCGTCACGCACACGAGCACACCGATCATCAGCCAACCACGACCGGTGCTGCGGGTGAACGAGCGCTTGCCGAACTCGAACGCGAAGTAGCCGGCCATCATCGTGATCCCGGCCAGGAAGCTCAGTCGAAGCGACCGCGCGAACCCCCAGCAGAGGTCCTGCGGCCGCATGTAGGCGAGCCAGCTGAACACGCACAGCCCGACGAACGGGCGCCGAAACGCGGCGGGAAGCGTGCTCAGGATGAGCAACGCGATGATGAGGTCCCGCACGGCTGAGCCCTACTTCGGGTTCGGAGGAACGGCCGGAGCCGGTTCCGCGGGCGCGCCGCCGAGGAAGATGTCCAGGATCGACGCGACGATCGGCGGCAGCTTGGTCGGATCGACGAAGTAGACCGTGACGACCGAGAAGCTCAGGAACAGGAACACGGTCGCCGCGAGCGACACGCGGCGCCTGTGCGCGACGACCTTGGTGCGTTCCTCGAACGTCTCGAGGTGCGCGAGCTGCCCGAGGACCGGGACCGGCAGGGCCCGCTGGACGTCATCCGGCGTCTTGAACGAAGACTGCAGGAAGTCGAGCAGCAGGATCAGGCCGATCGCGCTGGCGAGCCCGACCAGCATGCCGGCGAACGCGACGAGCGCGATGTTCGGGTCGGTCGGAGCCGGCGGGACCTCGGCGGTCGCGATGGTCGTGAAGTTCGGCTTCTTCTTCAGGTCCGCGTAGCGCTTCTGCAGGATCCGACGCTCGTTCTCGAGCGATTCCAGCTCCTCCTTGGCCCAGGTCTCGCGCGCCAGCAACTCGTTCTGCTGCTGCAGCAGCCGCGGAACCTCCTCGTCGCGGTCGTTGACCTTGTCGAGTCGGGCCTGGAGGGCCTCCATGGTCCGCTGCGCCTTGCGCCGCTCGGCGCGGTGCATGGCGAGCGACTCCTTGAGCTGGGTCCAAGCCGGGTTGTCGATGACGGCCGTGCGCGACTTCTTCTGCATCGCCGCCGAAGCCGACAGCTTGGCGCTGACCCGATCGAACTCGGCCTTCGCGAAGGCGTGCCGATTCGTCCCGGGCGCCCAGGTGCGCAACTCGGCGCGCGCATGGTTGAGCTCGGCGCGGAGCTGAGCGAGCCGCTTCTCGGTGTCCGGATCGACGACCGCATCGAGGACCGTCGTGATCTCCCGTTGGATCGACTGGGTGTTGAGCTCCGCGTTGATGCCCTCGATGTAGGCGTCGTGCCCTTCGACCTCCGCCTGCAGCGCGGCGATCTGACCGATCAATTCGCGCCGCTCGGTCTGGCCGACCGGCGCCGCGCCGGGAGCCTTCGGATCGAACAGGATCAGGACGGCATCGAGATCGTTTTCCTCGCGGAAGTTCCGCAGCTCCGCGCTGGCGTTGTTGAGCGCCTGCCGCGCGACACGCACGCGGTTGTTGACCTCCTCGACCTCCTCGCGCGCCGCCAGCTCGATCCGTGACTTCTCCTGGTCGATCCACTGGTCGCGGATCGCGTTCGCGAACGACATCGCCCGGACACCGTCGATGTCCTTGTAGACGATGCGGATGTTCACCATGTTCGAGAAGCCGCGGAGGTCGCCGATCGGCAAGATCTCCAATCGGTCCTTCACGCCGGCGACGAACTCCGCGCGCCGCTCGGGGTCTTCGTCGGTCGCCTCGGGCCAGCCGAGCTTGGCCAGGACGGCCTCGGTCGCGGTCGGGATCGAGACCTTGGCGTTCTTCGCCACCGCGAGCATCGGGTCCTGCTGCGGGTTCTCCTCGATCGTCTGCCGGCTGTGGAAGATGAAGTCCGTCTCGGCGACGTAGTAGCGCGGGACCAGGAACGCGGCGACCCCGCCGACGATCAGCCCGATCACGGTGACCGGGATCACCGACCACCACCGGCGCTTCAGCAGCTCCAGGTAACGGGCGATCGAGATCTGGGGAATGTCGAGTTCCGACACGGTGGGATCAGAAGTTGAAGTTGCGTGGGTAGAACGCGCCGCCGGTGGAGTCGCCGGTCAGGATCTCGTAGCTGGAGCGGACCGATGCGAGACCGAGCAACGACTGCACGGCGACGCCGAGTGGCTCGAGCAGTTTCTCGACGATCCGCGCGATGTGACCGAACACCGTCGGGGGCACGTAGATGATGTCGTTGTGCTGCAGCGTGAAGTTGTAGGTCGTCAGGCCGGACGACAGCATCTCACGGACGTTGATGACCATCGTGAGCGGGTTCTCGGCGTCGGGGCGGATCAGATGGATCCGGCCCCAGTTCGCCAACCGCGTCACGGGTTGCTTGGCGAGCATCTCGAGCAAGGTCGTGTCGGGCTTGTCGAGTCGGACGTAGTGCCGGCCCCCGACCTCGCCGTACATGTACACGGCCTTGCCGCTGTCGAGGATCCGGGCGTGCATGTCGATCGGGAACGCGAACACCGCGGAGAGCTGCTCCTTGACCAGCGCGGTGAGCTCGCGCTCGGTCATCCCGAGCACGTCGACCGGTCCCATGAACGGCACGAAGATCGTCCCGTCGATCGAGATCGGCTGCGGCGCGCGGAGCACGCCGAGCTGGGCAGCGCCGGCCGCCTGGAACACCTGCGGGTCGATGACGAACTGGATCATGTCCCCACCGGTGACATGGTTCTCGATCGTCGGGACGCCGTCCGCGCGGGTCCCGAATCCCTTGTCGTGCAGCAGCTCCCGAATCCGCTTGTCCTCGAACGAGGTACAGCTCACCGTGCACACCGCCAGCGCACAGGCCAGCAGGAGCCGGAGGTTCGAGATCATCACCACGGACATTCTGGGAAGGGACGCCATTACGGTCCGATGTTAGATCGACGACTCGTGCGCACAAGCCGCCGATGACACCGCCAACTCCGGTATCGGGCCGCGAGGCGCAGAATCCTGAGCCCGAAGTTCCCCGGAGCGGTCGGACCGAGAGGCCTCGACCGGCGCATGTGGTCCGCTCCGCGCGGTCGGACAAGGGTGTCGCAGAATTCGGCGGTGGCGGATCCGGCCGGTCGGCGTCCGGCGGCCGACGCCGACTCAGCGATTGCCGTACTGGCGCTCGTAGTAGTCGCGATACGCACCCGAGCGGACCCGTTCCCACCACTCGCGGTTGTCCAGGTACCACTGGACCGTCGCCTCGAGCCCCGAGGCGAAGTCGTGCTTCGGCTTCCAGCCCAGCTCGCGCTCGATCTTCGAGCCGTCGATCGCGTAGCGGCGATCGTGGCCCGGGCGATCGGTCACGTACTGGATCAGGTCCTCGCTCTTGCCGAGCAGCTCGAGGATCTTCTTCACGACCCAGATGTTCTCGCGCTCCTCGTTGCCGCCGATGTTGTAGACCTCGCCGTCACGCCCCTTCTCGAGCACCCGGGCGATGGCGTCGCAGTGGTCCTCGACGTAGATCCAGTCGCGGACGTTCTTGCCGTCGCCGTACACCGGTAACGGCTTGCCCTCGAGCGCGTTGGCGATCATCAGCGGGATCAGCTTCTCGGGGAATTGGAACGGGCCGTAGTTGTTCGAGCAGCGTGTGATGAGGGCCGGGAACTTGTGGGTGTGGAACGCAGCCCGAACCAGCAGGTCACTGCCGGTCTTGCTCGCCGAGTACGGCGAGTTCGGCTGCAGCGGCGACTCCTCGGTGAACAGCCCGGTCGGCCCAAGGCTGCCGTACACCTCGTCGGTGCTGACGTGGACGAAGCGGGAGACCCCGACGCCACGGCTGACGTCGAGCAGCACCTGGGTCCCGAGGACGTTCGTCGTCACGAACGCGGTCGCGTCGAGCACCGACCGGTCGACGTGGCTCTCGGCCGCGAAGTGCACGACACAGTCCGGCTTGTGCGACTCGAACACGCCCTCGACCGCTTTCCGATCGGAGATGTCCGCGCGCACGAACGCGTAGTTCGGATCGGACTCCACATCACCCAGGTTCTCGAGGTTTCCCGCGTACGTGAGCGCATCGAGGTTCACGATCTGATGCTCGCCGCGCGCGAGCATGAGCCGAACGAAGTTGGAGCCGATGAAGCCGGCGCCGCCGGTGACGAGGATCTTGCTCACGGTGATTCGAGTTCCAGGTAGCGCCGGATGGCGTCGTGGTAGTCGGGCAAGGACCGGCCGCGAAGCTCCGTGAGGCGCGAACAGTCCAGGACGGAATAGGAGGGTCTCGGCGCCGGTCGATCCAGCTCCGAGCTCGACATTCGGCCGACCTCGACCTCCAACCCGGCAGCATCGACCAGGCAGCGAGCGAACTCGTGCCAGCTGCAAGATCCGTCGTTCGACGCGTGGAAGATCCCGCCGACGTCCGGCCGTGCCGCGAGGTCGACCAGCGCCACCGCGAGGTCGAGCGTGAACGTCGGTGAACCGACTTGGTCGTCGACGACCCGCAGCGGCTCGCCCGACCGGGCTCGACTCAGGATCGCGCGTGGGAAGTTCTTGCCGCCGGGGCCGAACACCCAGCTCGTGCGGACCACGACGAACCCTGGTTCGGAGTCCCGGAGCACGGCCTGTTCGCCGAGCAACTTGCTGCGACCGTACGCCGAGACCGGCGCTGGTTCGGCGTCGACCCGATAGGGCGTGTGCGCCGTGCCGTCGAACACGAAGTCCGTGCTGACGTAGACCAGCTTCGCCCCGATCGCACGGCACGCCTCGGCGACATTCGCGGTGCCATGTCCGTTGACTCGATTCGCGCGTTCCGGATCCCGTTCGCAACCATCGACGTCCGTCCAGGCGCCGCAGTGCACGACGACCTCGGGAGAATGCTTCGCGATGGCCCTTCGGGTCGCATCCGCGTCCTCGACGGCGAGCTCCGCGTGCCCGAGACCGACGACACCGTCACCGCGCGAGCGCGCGACGTCGACCATCGCGCGGCCGAGCTGGCCGTTGGCACCCGTGACGAGGTAGCGGACCGCGGCCAAGCTCGATCAGACCTTGTTGGCGCCGCCTTCGCGGACCAACGTGGAAGCGCGGTAGAGCGACTCGAACGTCCCGGCGTCGGTCCACCAGCCCTCGAGCGTCTCGCAGGTCATCGTGCCGGCCTCGATGTAGCGGTTGTTGACGTCGGTGATCTCGAGCTCGCCGCGCTCCGAAGGCGTCAGTCCGTTGATGAACTCGAACACCGTCGCGTCGTACATGTAGATCCCGATCACGGCGAGGTTCGTCTCGGGCTTCGAGGGCTTCTCGACGATCTTCGTGACCTTGCCGCCGCCGTCGACCGTCGCAACGCCGAATCGCTCGGGGTCGTGCACTTCCTTGAGCAGG
>JAGQQZ010000109.1 GCA_020425915.1 Planctomycetota bacterium
AAGTCCGGCTTCTGCCCCCTGACGTTCCCTCGCCTCGCCCTCCGTCGCCGCTTCGCCATCGCTCGGCCGCTCGCCCGCAGGGCGGCCGGGCGACGGCGAAGCGGTGACGGAGGGCGCCTCCTGTCGTTGCGAGCCCGAGCAAGGCTGCCTCCAGCGAGTCCGCGGCAGCCCGATCCGGCCTATACTCGCGCCGTGGCCCGTCTCCTCGCACTGACGGCCGTCGCGCTCGCGCTCGCCGCGTCATCGGTCGCACAAGTCCCACGGCTCGTAGGTCGTGTCGTCGACACGACGGGCCATCCGCTTGCCAACGCGTCGGTCGAGCTGTTGCGGTGGAACACCGGCAGGACCCTCCCGCTTCCGACTGATCGACTCGCGACGACGGACGACGATGGCCGGTTCTCGTTCGCGACGTCGGCGTTGGAGTTCGGGTTCACGTGGAGCGGCGTCCTCGTCCGCGCGCCGAAGCACGAGCCCGAACGTCTGCGACCGACGCCAGAAGTCGTCAGCGCCGGGAATTTCGGCACGATCGCGCTGCGTCGCGGTCGCATCGCGCAGGTCTTCGTGCGCGATCGCGATGGTCAGCCGATCGATCACGCGCTGGTCGAAATCGTACCGGCGGCATGCCCATCCTTCCTCGGAACCGAACGGTTCGACGGGCGGAGGACCGACCGACACGGACTCGCACGATTCGACGGCGCTCCGCGCGGTCCGGTCAGTTGTCGTATCTCCGCCGTCGGCCACTTCACGCGTGAGATCCGATGCGCGTCGGAGCCGCTCATCGTCGAACTCGAGCGGTCCGGCTTCGTCGTCGGTCGCCTCCTGGATTCTCAGCACCGTCCGGTTCGGGCGAGTGTCCGCGCGGTATGGCGCACTCCCCAAGTCCTGGGATTGTTCGATGCGCTCGACACCGTCCCCACGTCGGAGGACGGCGTGTTCCGTGTCGGCATCGAAGAGCGCGAGCGCTTCTGGCTGGAAGGATCGGCGATCGTCGAGAACAGCCTGCTGACGTGGCGGAGCGATCCACTCCACGGACCTACCGACGGACTCGACCTCGTCGCGGCCGAACCGGAAACGCACGTGATCGTCCACGGAGCCGGGCGACCCGTCGACTCCGCGCGGATCCGTGTGGTCTTCCTGCCGACTTGGTTCGAAAGCCTCGAACTCGAGCAACAACGCGGATTCTTCCGCAGCGCTGCCGCATGGACGCTCGAGAGCGGCGAGGCCTGGATCGGCGAACCGACGGGCGTCGGCCATGAGACATGGGTCGAGGTCGAGGCCGATGGCTACGTGGCTGTCGTGCACAAACTCGAACATGGCACCACGACGATCCTCGATCTCGACGAGGCCGCCACGATCGAAGGCACGATCACGAACGAAGACGGCGAGCCGTTGCCGCACGCGATCCTCGGTCTCGATCGCGAACGTTCCCCGGGGTTCCCGTTCGAGCCGGCGTTCTCGAACACGCGCGGGCGATTCCGGCTCTCGGGCCTCGACAAGGGTCGACAAGCTCCCGTCGTGCGGGCCGTCGGGTACTCGCCTCACCGAATCGAGCAGTTGCTCCAGGCCGGTGAGACGCGCGGCAACCTGACGTTTCGACTTCGCCGTGCGAACGCGACGAGTGGCCAGATCGACGGTGCGGACATCGGTCCTGGCTGGCAGGTCAGCATCGGCCGGGCCGATGGCGACGGATTCCGTGCGGAAACTTCTCCCCTCCGCGTCGCTCCGGACGGTTCCTTCCCACTTCCGTTCGGGTTGCCGGAAGGGCGTACGCTGTACTTCTCACTGCAGCGTGGCGGCGTCCTCGGTGAGGATCGGTTGGACGTCGAATCCACCGAGATCCACGAGGGAGTCCTGCATGCCAGAGTGCCAAAGCTCGCGACCCTCGACGGCATCGTGCGCGCGGATGGCGTCCGACTCGACCAGCTCGCGATCGGCCTGCGCGAGACGACGAGCTACAGCTGGGGATATCCGCGCGTGAGCGTCGCGTCCGACGGTTCGTTCCACGCGCTGGTCCGCCCAGGCAAGTACACGATCGCGGTGCTCGATGCGGTCAGCGGCGTGTTGCTGCACGAGACCGAAGAGCAGACCTTCGAATCGGGCAAGAACATCCAAGACCGGATCGAACTCGAGGTCGCGCGCGTGACGCTGCGCTTCGAGCGTCCTGCCGGAATCTGCGCGATCGACGAGCTCTACATCGAGCAGCCATCGGATTGGGTCTACGCCCAGCCGCTCGACCTCGGCGTCTGCGGCGACGAAGTCGAGATCCTGCTGCCGCGCGGAGAGTTCCAGCTGCACTTCCAGCAGAGTTCCGCGGACCCGAACGGGTTCTGGGGAAACGCGGCACCTGTCCCGCTGACGATCCACACGACCGACGAGATCGAGCACGTCGTGGAGCTGCCGGCGGCGAACTGAGCGCGGGCCGGAACGCTGCAACGAAGCAGCATGCTGAACGCTCGGCTCGCGAGCGCTCGGATCAAGGGCAAACGGGGGGAGTGCGCAACCTCACGCGCGGCAGCCGAAGTCGGCGGGCGCGTTCCAAGATCAGGAATCCCGATGCGACGACGCCAAGTATCGGGTTTCCCGATGCTGGCGGGCGCCCGCCGGATCGCGGACGGCGCGCGCCCGCCACCGCGACCCGCAAACTCCGAAACCCGACGCGGCGCAAGTCCTG
>JAGQQZ010000110.1 GCA_020425915.1 Planctomycetota bacterium
AGCCGAGCGAGCCGAGCACACATCCAGGCACATCTCCCTCCCCGGACCACCACCCCCTGGCCGACTCCACCACGACCAACTCCAATGGCAGAGTTCACGACCCACCAACAACGGAGACACCGATGATGCGCCCGACGCTCCTCGCCCTCTACGCCGCGCTCGTCACCACGACCCTCGCGACCGCACAGTTCAGCGGTCCCGGACTCGGCTGGTCGGGATCGTCGGGCACCGACGTCGGCAGCATGTTGCCGGACTGCACCGACTATCCCGTGCAGGCACAGCAGGGCGAGATGATCACGATGCGGATCATGGGCGACCTCGGCTCCCCGTACGCCGTCGCGTTGTCCCCGAATCAGACGCCGTGCACGCCGATCCCCGGGTTCGGCGGCGGGTTCCTGATCAGCGGCCCGGTCGTCACGCTGCGCGTCGGCACGCTCACCGACATCGTCCCGTGCCTCGCGTGTCCGGAGGCATGGGCTCAGTGGAGCTTCACGATCCCCATCTCGACGCCTTCGGGACTCCGGGTCTCGTTCCAGGGCATCGCGCTCGGTTGGGGCGTCGCGGCGCTGACGAATTCGGTCACGGCGAGCGTGCCGTGATCATTCCGGCTCGCTCGCTGCGAGTTGCAACATCGCGGCTCGCAGCTTCGGGTGCGCATCGAACAGCTCGACGAACTTCGACTCGGCCGGACCGCCCTTCGCGCGCATCACTTTCGCCAACGCGGTCTTCTGGCGCTGTGTCCAACGCGCGACGCCCGGCAACACGAGGGCGAGCGGCGACCAGCGACGCCATGCGATGCGCTCGCCCGGTGTGAACGACTTCGTCGATCGCACGCCGAGCAGGTGCGCGGCCTCGTCCTCGCACACGTCGAGTCCGGCCTCGCGTTCGGCACCGAATCGGTCGGCGAGGAGGCGCGTGACCTGCAATCCGATGTTGCCGATCGAGACGTTGCCGAGCACTTCCTTCCGCTCACCGTCGAGCTGCAGGAACATGTAGGCGGACGCGAGTTCGTTGAGCCGCGCCGTCGACGTTCGATGGCCGGGTTCGCGCTTCATCCGCGCGAGTTCGTCGCGCACGAGGCGCTTGACCTCCGGCTCCTGCGGCCGGAATCCGAGCTTGTAGTAGAACCACCAGGCGCCGGACTTCTGACCTTCCTCGTTCTCGTGACCGAGCTGGTACGGATCGACGGCGAACGACGTCGCGCCGAACATCCGGTTCACCATCGCGAGGACCTTGGCGTAGACGTGCGCCGCGCCGCGGCCCCGGAAGGTCTCGAACACGTTGTAGGCGATCTCCGACGACTCGAACAACGCGCTGCAGAGCACGTAGCCGATCGGGACGCCGTTCATGAGGGTCAGGAATCCGTACACCGACTCCAGCATGAGGCGACGTTCCGGGATCGCTCCCATGCACGCGAACTGCAGGCCGTCGCCGCAGTCGACCATCCGCACGTCCTTCGGGTCGGCGTAGAGGAAGATCAGCAGGTCGCGATGTCTCGGCACCATGCACGCGTTCGCGAGGTCGATCAGGCGCTTGCCCTCGCGCGGTGCGACCGTGCGCACGCGGATCTTCGCGTCGGCGATCGCTCGTCGCAGATCAGGACGGCCGCGCTCGGGCGGCTCCTTG
>JAGQQZ010000111.1 GCA_020425915.1 Planctomycetota bacterium
CCCCCGCGTCTTGCCTTCGATCCGAGCGTTCGAGAGCCGAGCAGATCGCCAGCCGCAAACGAGTCGAAGACGAATCCTCGGCCGCTCGCGGCAGATGCACGCGACGTTCGGAGAACTCGTCAGGAAAGCCCGGCCAGTTCACCGCGCTCTGCGAGCGCGCGCAGCTCCTGGTAACCACCGATTGCTCGGTCGTCGATGATGACGAGCGGCACGGTGCGGTGGCCGGGCAGGATCGACGACGTGAAGCCCCTTCGGTCCGGATGATCGTCCAGGTAGATCTGCTGGGCCGGGATGCCGAGCGCGTCGAGGAGTTGCTCGGCGGCGACGCAGAACGGGCAGAGGGACGTGCGGTAGACGACGACTCGTTCGGTGCGTTCGGTCATGGTGTTCCGGGCGATATCCCATATACGCTGTCGACCATGTCGAGTTTCGATCCCAACGCGGCCGCGGCCGAGGGCTCGGGGATCTTCGGATTGCCCGGTGGCGTCGACGAGTCGTCGCTGGTCATCGTGCCCGTTCCGTTCGCGGCGACCGTGTCGTACGGGCGCGGCACCGAACGGGGGCCTGCGGCGGTGCTCGAGGCGAGCCATCAGGTCGACCTGTACGATCTGCAGACCGGTCGGCCGTACGAGCGCGGCATCCACATGCTGGACGTGCCGGAGGAGATCCTCGCGCTCGACCGCGAGGGGCGGAAGGCCGCCGAGTCCGGCGATCATGCAAAGGTGGACGAAATCTCCACGACCGTCGACGGTTGGGTCGCCGACCAGGTCCGCGCGCTGCGCGCCGCCGGCAAGATCGTGGGCGTGCTCGGCGGCGACCACTCGGTTCCGCTGGGTGCGATCCGCGAGGTCGCGCGCGACCGGGAGATCGGCATCCTGCACGTCGATGCCCATGCCGACCTGCGCGTCGCGTACGAGGGCTTCCGCTACAGCCACGCGTCGATCATGCACAACGTGCTCGCCGAGGTGCCGGGAGTGACGGCGATCGCCCAGGTCGGGATCCGTGACTTCTGCGAGCAGGAACTCGACTCGATCCGGGCGAGCGAGGGTCGGGTGCGAACCTGGTTCGATCACGAATGGCTCTCGCGTCGCGCCGAGGGCGAGGGACTCCGCGCGATCTGCGACGAGGTGGTGTCGGGATTGCCGCGCGACGTCTGGGTCAGTTTCGACATCGACGGCTTGGACCCGACGCTGTGTCCGGGCACCGGCACGCCCGTGCCTGGCGGGCTCGACTTCCACACCGCCTGCGTCCTGCTCGAGCGGCTGGCGGAGGAGCATCGGATCATCGGGTTCGATCTGTGCGAGGTCGCGCCGGCAGACGGCACGGAGTGGAACGAGAACGTCGGCGCGCGGATCCTCTACAAGCTCTGCGGCTTCACGCTACTCACGAACTGAGCCCGGGATCGGGCGGCGTTGGCCGAGCAGGCCGAACGCGCGGAGTAGCCGCACGCCGACAAGCTTGGCGTCGTCGATCAACGAGTAGGCCAGCGGAACCGCGAGCGCCGTGAAGACCGTGCAGACCGTCAGCCCGCCGGCGACGGCGATCGACATGCTCACGTAGCTGATCCCCTGGCCGGTCGACTCCCCGAAGATCGCCATCGGCAGCAGGCCGACC
>JAGQQZ010000112.1 GCA_020425915.1 Planctomycetota bacterium
CCTCCGGGCCCCCGAAGATCATCGCCGATTCCTGTCCGACGACCCGCACACGGGCGTCGGCGGCGGGCTCGCCGCTCGCGTCGACGACCTTCCCGGTGATCCGCACGCCGAGTTCGACCTCGATCGTGCCGACGTCGACCTCGCGGCCCGCGGTGGCGGGCGCGTCGACGTGATCGGGGGCATGGCGGCGTGGGACGACGGTCACGACCTGCGGCTCGTCGGCCGCGGTGGGCGTGAGGTGGAACCGTCCTTGTTCGTCGGTCTCGGTGCGCGGCGCGTTCTCGTAGCGCTCCGGCACGGCCGTCGGATCGAGGAACGCCTCGCGCCGGAACCAGGTGGGGCGGCTCGTCAGGAAGACGCGCGCGCCGGCGACCGGGCGACCGTCGTGGTCGACGACCGATCCGTGGACGTCGCCGACCGGCGCGGTCGAATCGTTCGACTCGGTCCGGACTTCGGTGCGGTCGCCGTCCGTGGCGGTCGCCGGCTCCGCTCCGGCGAGGGCAGCGGACGCGGGGTCGGCTGCCACTACCGCGTTCTGGTCTGGATTGGCGGCAGGGCCGACCGGCGGCGCGGTGCCGTCCGACGTCCAGAGGTAGATGGCGGTGGCGAAGAGGGCGAGCGTGACGAAGAGGATGGCGGCGCGCATGTCGGCTCCCGACGGTCGGTTTCGGGTCGAAACTCCTCGATCAGCGCATCCGCACGTGGTTGCCGCCGGAATCCTCCGCCAGCCACTCGAGGACTTCGAGGTTCCCGCCGATCGCGATCGTGTGGATCTTGATGTTGCGGTGTTCGTTCCACTTGCGGACCTGCTCGCGGATCCGGAACGGGTCGAGGATCTCGCCGGCCGTCGGTTCACCGTCCGACAGGATGAAGATCGTGTCGACGTCGGGGTCGTCGAACGCGATCTTGATCGGATCGAACAGGTTCGTCGCGCCCTGTGCGCCGAGTCGCTCGACGAACTCGAGCGCCTGCTCGCGGGTGGCCTCCGAGGATGACGCGATGCCCTCCTTCATCCAGAAGCCGATCCCCGACGAGAACGACATCACGTTGAACAGCGAACCCGGCTCGAGTTCCTTGATGCAGCGACTCAGCTCCTGCTTCGCGATGTCGATCCGCGTCGCCTGTCGCTTGCCGATGTAGCGACCGTGCATCGTCTCGAGCATCGAGCCCGAGGTGTCGATGATGAAGATCACGCGGTTCGACTCGACGCGGATGCCGAAGAACTGGTTCTCGGAGCGAGTTCGCGCGAGCAGTCTCTTCATCTCGCGCTCCTTCTTCGCCTTCGCGAGATCGGAGAGCGAGACGACTTCGAACTTCGCGCCTTCGCCGTTCCACCACGTCTGCCAGCGCGCGAGTTCCTCGTCGAACGGCATCGCGGTCAGGCTCCACAGCGTGTCCGCGACGGCGGTCGCCATGCGTCCCTTCTCGACGCCGAGTCGCTCGATCAGCTTGGGGATCGACGACTTGTCCCGCATGCGCTGCAGCGCCTCGTAGGCGATCAGCCGCGTCGACCAGTCGTCGTGTTCCATCGCGCTCTGCACGATGCCGAGCCAGTTGGCGTCGCGCGTGCCGCCGACCGCACGGAGCGCGGCGTTGCGGACCTCGCGGTCCTCGTGATCGACCATGGTCGCGAGCCGCTTCAGCCAGTCGGCGTTCGCACCCTTGATCTTGGTGATCGCCTCGACCGCGATCTCGAAGTCCTCGGGCACCTTCGGCCGGTCCAGCATCTTCTCCAGGTCCTCGAGCGAACCTTCGTCCTTGCGCTCGGCGAGCGCCATCGCGGTGGCGCGCCGGACCTCGACGTCGCGATCCTTGAGTCCCTTGCGGATCTGCTTGAGGAGCTTGTCGTCGGTCAGGTGCATCGTGGCTTCGAGCGCGAACACCTTCTGGTCTCGCTTGCCCTTGCCGATCTGCTTGGCCAGCGCCTTGTTGACCTTCTCGTCGTTCATCTGGACGAGCAGCTCGGCCATCGTCTTCTTGAGGTCGCCCGGCGTCACCGCGTCGTTCTTCTTCGCGGCCTTCAGGAAGTCGCCCAGGACCCGTGGGCCCTCGAGCTTCGTCAGGATGCGTGCGGCGTTCGCACGGTCCGGTCCCGGGAAGTCGACGCGTTCGAACAACCAGCGCGCCATCTCCGCGGTCTGCTTCGAGCCGCGTTCGTCGAGCGTGGCCAGCGCGGCGCGCCGGATCTTCGGGTTGGTCTCACGCCGCATCGTCTCGACGAGTTCGTCGTCGTCGAGGAAGCGCGCGGCGCCGTGGAACGCGACTTCGCGGATCGCCTCGAGTTC
>JAGQQZ010000113.1 GCA_020425915.1 Planctomycetota bacterium
CGTTGCGAGCCCGAGTGAAGGCCGCCTCGAATCAACTCACACACTCATCGCCGCGTAGCCAGAAACACCGGTCGACCCGCCGATTCGACGCACCCAACCGGATCGAACCCGAGGTCAGCGAGAACATCGATCCAGGTCGCCCGCATGAAGCACCCGACTCGATGGCGGTCATGCTCCACCGACGTCGACCCATCGGCGTCGCGCAGCAAGAACGCGTACGCCACCTCGACGGTCTCGTCGTCGGGATCGGGATCGAACTTCCACTCGAGGTAGCGGAGTCCGCGTCCGTCCTTCACATCGTGACCGCCAGCATCGATGCCAGGTTCGAACGTCTCGGCGAGGAAGTCGGGCATCGCGACCAAGCCGCCGCCGGGACGGAGGTGTCGGCGTGCCGTCGTGAACACGCTGCGGAGTTCGGTGCGGGACGTCGCGTACATCACCGCGTCGTGCACGAGGACCGCGTCGAACGTGCGATCCAGGAACAGCGTGCGCATGTCGCCGACGCGATGCTCACAAGCCGGGTTGATCGCTCGACTGACCTCGAGCATCCGTTCCGATCGGTCGGTCAGCGTCAGCTCGAAAGACCCGCGCAACCAACGCGCCAGGCTGCCCCCGCCGCAACCGAGTTCGAGGACGGTGCGGACTTCGCCGTCGGTCGACCGGCGCAGGAGCTCGGCGACTTCGCGGGCCTCGTCCTCGTAATCCACCGCGGGCGACAGGAGCGGCCACCAGTCGGCGAGTTCGTCGTAGAGTCGCACGACGCGATCGTAGCGCCTCAGCGGCGGCGCTTCGACGCGGCAGCGACGCCGAGCAGGATCACCCCGCTGCCGACGATCGTGGACGTCCGGATCGGTTCGTCGTCCACGAGTCCGCCGACCAGCAGCGCGATCATCGGCGCCACGTACGAGATCAGGCTCAGCTTGTACGCCTCGACCCAGCGCAGTAGCCACAGGTAGACGCCGAACGTCAGGCAGGATCCGATCAAGGCGAGGTAGCAGATCGCACCGATCGCCGATGCCGACCAGACGACCGGGACGTCGCGCTCGGTGACGAGGGCGAAGCTCCAGAGCAGCACGGCCCCGAGGCCCATGCTGTCGCGCGCCAGCAGGATCGAACTCACCTCCCGTCCGTGACGCTTCAGGTAGATCGTGACGAACGCGACGATCGCCGGTGCGATGAGCACGACGAGTCCGGTCGGGACTGCGTCGACGCTGATCGCCGCGACATCGGTCGAGAACAGGATCGCGACGCCGACGAATGCGACGCAGAACCCGACCCACTGTCGCAGCGTGACGCGTTCGCCCGGCAGCATCCAGTGCGCGAGCGCCGCGACCATCAGCGGGAACACCGCCCACAGGATCGCGACCAGCCCGGACGGCAGGGTCTGCTGCGCCCAGTAGACGATCGCATAGTTGATCGTGAACTGACCCAGACCGTTGACCAGCACGAGATCGAACGACGGGCGACGCCCACCCTCGCGCGAGCGCAGCGGTCCGCCGATCAGCAGCA
>JAGQQZ010000114.1 GCA_020425915.1 Planctomycetota bacterium
CCGCGCGACTGGATCGTCGCCCAACCGGTCTCCAGGTCGCCGATGCCATCGCAGTTGATGTCGAGCTCGGCCGGGTCGTTCGGGATCGAGACCAGGAAGCTCTCGGCGAACAGCGGGCTGACCGCGGTCAGCGGCTGGTCGAACCAGCAGTTGAAGCGGAGCGTCGCGGAGAGGGCGCGCTCGTTGTCGTTCCAGACGCTGAAGTAGACGTCGTTGCAGTCACGGTGCGTGCCACCGAGGTTCAGCAGCGCGAGCTGCGAGCCGGCGACCGCGAGGTAGCTGTCGATCATGAGGACGTCCGGAGCTTCCTCGTAGTCCGCGCCGTCGAGCTTGATCATGCCGTCGGCCGGGGCGCCGATGTTGCCACCGGTGCGGGACTCGAACGGGATCGCGTTGATGCCGTAGACGGCGCCGGCGCCGTTGACGACCATCTCGCTGCCGATCAGGAAGTCGTGCGAGACCTTCTGACGGAACTCGTCCGGGCGCTCGGCCGAGACGACGACGTAGCCTTCCTGGCCACCGGGCGCCGAGGCGTTGTGGCAGGAGGTGAGCACGCAGAGGGTGTCGGCGGGCGTCAGGAACTCGATGCGATCGAAGATCGTGCAGCCGAGCGGCTTGAACGCGTCAGCGGCGTTCGGGGTGACGTTGACGTATTCGAAGTGCAGGTTGATGCTGCCGCCGAACGAGGTCGGGGTCGCGGGCTGGGTGTTCGTGTTCGTGACGCAGAGGATCGTGAACATCGAGATGCCCGAGCGGTGCACGGGGTAGACGAGGACCGAGCCGGGCTTGCGGCCGTCGGCCATCGCGGCAGGAGCGAGAGCGCCGGCGAGCAGCGCGGCGGAGGTGAGGAGCGTGAGAGCCTTCATGGGATTCGTGTTTCTCGAGTTGTGTTGATGTGCGGACGTGGGCCGTCGAGCGGCTACTCAAGAGTTCCACACGATTCCCGACGCTGAGGGGGCCGGACCCCGGTCCGTCCCGAATCGAGACGTGGAACGGGGAGGCCGGCGCGCATCTCGATACGGAGAGCGCGGCGTGACGGCGGGTTCCTCGAAATGCGGCAGGTTCTCCGCTTCGAGTCCGCTCGGTCGCAGGCCAAACGAAAAGAGGGTTGCCGCCGAAGCGGCAACCCTCTGTCGACGCCGAAGCGTCAGATCTGCGTCAGCAGATCACGGCAGGCGGAACGTGCCGTTCGTCTGCGTCTCGTTGCTCTCCCAGAGGAGGTGGCCGCCACGGACCGAAGCGTGTCCGGCCGTGATCGAGCCGACGACGACGCCGTCCGGGCTGTGGTTCTGGCCGCCGGAGAACCAGGTGCCGGTGCTGCGGATGCGGAACCAGCCGGTCTCGAGGTCACCCGTGCCATCGCAATCGATGTCGAGTTCCTGCGGGTCGTTCGGGAAGTTGTCGAGGTTGGCTTCCGAGAACAGCGGGTTGACGTCCGACAGCGGGCAGTCGAACCAGCAGCGGAAGCGCAGCGTCGCCGACAGCGGCAGTTCGTTGTCGTTGTAGACTTCGAAGAACAGGGTGTTCTCGATCGCCGGGCCACCGGTCAGGTTGATCAGAGCCAGCTGCGAGTTGCCAACACCGATGAAGTCGGACATCACCGAGTCCGGCAGCGCTTCGTACTTGGCGTTGTCGAAGGCGAGGTAGAACGGGAAGCCGCCCATGGTCGTCGGGGCGTGGTCGCCCGGGATGGCCTTGACCGGCAGCGCGTTGACCATGTAGGTGACACCGAGCGCCGACATGACGATCTCGCTACCGATGAGGTAGTTGTGCGACCAGGCGTTGCCCATCGCGAGGGCCGGATCTTCGGCCGACACGACGACGTAGCCTTCCTGGCCATTTCCGCCGAAGGCGTTATGGCAGGTCGTCAGGACGCTGATGTGGTCCGCGGGCGTCAGGAACTCGACGCGGTCGAAGATGGTGCAACCGACCGGCATGAACTTGTCGAGCGGGTTCACCGCAGCGTTCGGGTTCGGCTGAACGTTCACGTACTCGAAGTGCGCGTTCGTGCTGCCGCCGAAGCTGATCGGGGTGTCCGGCTGCGTCGACGTGTTGCTGACGTTGAGGATGGTGATCCAGGAACCGCCGGAGCGGTGGACCGGGAAGATGAGGACACTGCCCGGCTTCCGGCCGTCGGCGAGAACCTCAGGAGCAAACGAACCAACGGCAATAGCCGCGGTGGCGAGGCACGTGAGAACCTTCATGTGTTGTGAGAACCTTTTCAATTACAGAGGGAGAATGACTCTTGGTGAGATCCCGGCACCACACTTGTGGCGCCGATGCCGGGGCACTTCTCTTGGCATCAGGTGAGCAGATGTGGTGCTCGCGCGCCAGTGTCGAGATCCGCGAACGCAACTTGTTCCGGTCGTCGGGCTTGCGGGATACCACATCGAGCGTTCGCACGACCGTGATGGTGGATTCCGGGCATGTGTGCGGCCCCTCGGGGGGGTGGGTTGGAACACGCCATGGCATCGGTAGTTCACTGCCGAATCCACCTCCTGGTGACGGGCCGATCGGAGGGCTCGGTCGCCTTGCTCGAAGGGCTTCGGCCGGTAAAAAAAAATTGCCTCGCAACGTCGATTCCTGGCCGCGCCGGGCCGCAGAATCGTGGTGTGCAACGTCGTCGCAAGGTTCGACTGGCAGCGGTGTTGGCGTTGGTGCTCGTGATCGTGGGATGGGCCGGCGGCGACTGGTTCCCGGAACCCGAAGAGACACGCTCGGAATCACCCCAGTCACCGGAGATCACCGCGCGTGTCACGCCGTCGACGGACGAGTCCGAGGTCCCTTCGGAGTCCGCGAAGGTGCTCGACGACGGCGCGGGTGACCACGTGTCGGCGCCGACGTCCGGGTCGGAAGACGCGCCGTCGATCTCGCCGGCCACTGCCGATCGAATCGTCGGCATCGTCCGTCGGATCGAGGACAGCGTCGCGCATCGGCGTTTCGACGACGCGCTGTCCGCGGTTCGCGACGCACGAGCTCTCGGTGTGCCTGCGCCGGATCGCGAGGCGCTCGATCACGCCGTGCAGCTGGTGCGGCGGACGCTCGACGATCACCTGCGCGCGGCGTTCGCAGCGGCGTCGGACGGTCGCGTCCTCGAGGCAGAGTCGATGCTGACGTCGATCCTCGAGGAGTCCGACCCCCTCGTCGACGAGTCACTTGCCGATTCGTTGCGCGCCGCAGGATGGTCCGCGATGCGCACGAAGATCGTGGGCTCGGTACCGAAGCCGGCCGCGTTGCCCGCGGGGCGTCGACTGCGTTGTCAGGTCGAGGGACGGATCACGGAAGGTGTCGCGACCGATTCGACACGATCCGAGCGTGTCGCGGTCGAACTCGAGTCCGACGGTCGCGTGCGCTGGCCGATCGTGGCGCGGCATCGGATCG
>JAGQQZ010000115.1 GCA_020425915.1 Planctomycetota bacterium
CCTCGGCGGGTTCGTCGATCCCCGGCGTGTCCACCGTCCGGCGCATCAGCGGGAACAGGATGACGTCGCGGATCGACGCGTTGCCGGTCAGCAGCATCAGCAAGCGGTCGATGCCGATGCCGAGTCCGCCGGCGGGCGGCATCCCGAACTCGAGGGCCGAGACGTAGTCGAGGTCCATCTCGGACGAGGTCTCGTCGTCCTTGTGCTCGAGCTGGGAGAGGAATCGCTGCTCCTGGTCGATCGGGTCGTTGAGTTCGCTGAATGCGTTGGCGAGTTCCATCCCACCGACGAACAGTTCGAAGCGCTCGGTGAGTCGCTCGTCGTCCGGGTGCTTCTTCGCCAGTGGGGACACGGCGACGGGGTAGTCGTAGACGAAGACCGGGCCGCGAAGTTCGTCCTCGACCGTCGCCTCGAACACGTCGTTGGCGATCTTCTGCCACGGCAGGCCGTCGGTCTCGAGCTCGAGCTGCTTCGCGCGCGCGAGCACGCCCTGCTCGTCGAAGAAGTCGAGCCCGTCGTTGTGCTCGGCGAACAGGTCGGTGTAGCGAGCCTTGTCGAACGGCGGCCTCAGCCGGAACGTCTCCTCGCGGAACGTGACCTCGTCGCGACCTTCGAGGCACGTGTCGCAGAGGTGCGCGAACAGTCCCTCGACGCGCTCCATGATCGTGCGGTAGTCGGCCCACGCCTCGTAGCTCTCGAGCATCGTGAACTCGGGGTTGTGACGCGTGCTGATGCCCTCGTTGCGGAACACGCGGCCGAGTTCGAACACTCGCTCCATGCCGCCGACGAGCAGTCGCTTGAGATAGAGCTCCGGCGCGATCCGGAGGAACAGCTTCATGTCGAGCGCATTGTGATGCGTCTCGAACGGTCGGGCGGTCGCGCCACCGAAGATCGGATGGAGGATCGGCGTCTCCACCTCGAGGTAGCCGAGGCCCTCGAAGTAGTTGCGGATCTCCCGCACGATCTTCGAGCGCAGGACGAACGACTCGCGCGCTTCGGGATTCGCGAACAGGTCGACGTAGCGCATCCGGTAACGCGCTTCCTGATCCTGCAAACCGTGCCACTTCTCGGGTGCGTGGCGCATCGCCTTGGACGCGAGCGTGACCTTGTCGGCCCAGATCGTTCGTTCCCCCTTGTTGGTCAGCCCGAGCTCGCCCTCGATTACGACGAGGTCGTTGGCCTCGACGAGCTTGCGGTTCGGCCAGAAGTCGCCGAGCCGATCTCGCATGAACCCGATCTGGATCGAACCCGTCAGGTCGGCGAGGTGCGAGAACCGCAGCTTGCCGAAGTCGCGCATCTGGGTCAGGCGGCCGGCGACGCAGACCGACTCACCCTCGCGCTGCTCGAAGCCCTCGAGGCACGCGGCGATCGAGACGGGCTGGGGCACGCGGGCGGGGTACGGCTCGATCTCGGCTTCGCGCAGCCGGTCGAGCTTCGCGAATCGATCGGGCTCGATGCGCTCGGTCAATCTCAGGTCCTCCGGGGTCGGTGAAGCGCCGGAGGATAGCGCAGGCCGGATGCGGTTTCCGTAAGCGATTGGGGCCCGAAAGGACGTCCGGACGCGTCTCGAATGCACGTCGGGTTTGAGCCGCGGCCGAACTCGCGCGAGAATCCTCCCGCGTGATCGAGATCTTCCAGGACTTCGGGTTCGAGGCGGCGCACCGGCTACCGAACGTGCCGGACGGGCACCCGTGTGGCCGCATGCACGGACACTCGTACCGCGTTCGCGTGACGTTGCGCGGCGAACTGGACCCGGCGATGGGTTGGCTCTGCGACTACGCCGAGATCATGGCTGCGATCGAGCCCCTGCGCGCCGAGCTCGACCACCACTGCCTGAACGAGATCGACGGGCTCGAGAACCCGACCGCCGAGATCATCGCGACCTGGATGTTCGAACGCCTGCGGGCTCGTCTGCCGATGTTGGACGAGCTCACGTTGCGGGAGACCGCGACGACCGGTGTGACGGTGCGCGCGCGCGATCGCTGACCGAGAAACGGTCGTTGGGCCGCGAACGGCGTGCGGCTAGGATGTTCACGGCATGGCGATAGGGAACCTCCGGTGGCTCGGGTGGGCCGCCATCGCGGCGCTCGGCGCCGGTTGCTCCGGCGTGCCGGCCGTGCCGCGAGCCGACGACCCGGCGGTGCAGAGCATCGCCGAACTGCTGGACGGAGAGTTCGGCGCGCGCTCGACTCCGATGCCGCGCACCGCGCAGCAGGTGGGGTGGTGGGACGGCGTCGATTGCGTCGTCGTCGTTACCGACGAGGCGGAGGCGATCGAGTTCGACGAGCAGACGCGGCAGGCCGTGCTCGACTGGGTACGGGGCGGCGGGACGCTCGTCACCTTCGGTTTCAGTGCCCGCCTCGCCTACGATCTCGGGGTCGAACCGGAGCCGCCGAGTCGTGTCGAGGTGGTGCGTTGGGGCGACGACGACCGCACGGCGCTCGGGCTACTGCAGTACGGTTTCACGGTCGAGGGTGAGCATCCCGAACTGAGTCGGGAACTGCGCGCGTTTCCGCGCGAGCCTGCGTCGTTCCTGATCGGTGGCGGCGAGCGCGTCGCGCTCCAGCTCTGCGAATGGCGCGATCATCGTCCGCGCAACGGCGAGGTGCTCGGCGTGTTGTGCGAGTTGCGGGATCGCGAGTTCGCGCCGCGCGGTGGGGCCGTGCTCGTGCGCTGGGACGTCGGTGACGGTTCGATCCTTGGCTGCGGGTGCGTGCCCGAGCCGTGGCGCGACGCCCCCGCGATCGCTTCGAATGCGCGGCAGTTCGTGCGCAACGCGGTGGGGACGACGAGCGACGGCACGGTTCCTCTCAGGGTGAGGGCGAGCCTCGCGATCCGCTCGGAGGTCGGCACCGAAGTCGCCGAGTACGTGCTGCCGCGCCTGTCCGAGCGCGATGTGCCGGGGGCCTTGCTGGTCCCGCACTGGGGCTGGCAGGTCGCGACGAACTTCCTGCGCGACGATCGGCGTCCGATCGCTCCGCGTCAGGTGTTCGACGAAGTCCTGGTTCCGTCGTTTCGCGCGGGTGCCACGCTGGTCGACCTGCAGCTCGCCGACTCTCGCGACGGCTACCCGTTCGCGTGGAACGCGGGCGATCCGATCGCACGGCCGGCGAGTTTCCACGGCGGCGACTTCTGGCCGGGCTGGACGGCGGACCAGATCGCGTTGCTCGCGCGCGAGGCCCACTACCGCGGGATGTGGTTGCAGTGCTGGTTGAATCCTCCGCCGGTTCACGCGGCGTCCGCCACCGACCGCGACTTCCTCGACGCGACGAAGTGGTGGGCGCGTGAGTTCGCCGACGTCCGCCGGCGACCCGGCGGGACGATCGACGGCGTCGGCGTGCACCGCTGGTTCCGTGATGGGTTCGGCGCGAGCAGCTCGGTGTTGCGGACCTTCCAGCCGGCGATGCATCTGTACGGCACGGCACCTTTCACGTCGCCGGTCGCGGGTTTCGTCGGGGCGATCGACGCCGACCGCGGGCGCCCGGCTGGAGTTCCGGTCGCGGGGGTCTCGGCGCAATGGCGGGGTGGATCCGATCCCGCGGAGTTCCCCGACGCGGCGCTGGATTGCCGCGAGCGGCGACCCTCGTCGGATGCGTGGGGCGCGTACGCGGATCGGGGCGGCGGGAGCTATCCGGATTGGCTGGTGACGCAACTCGGTGACTTCGCGCGGCGCCGCGCGTTCGTCGGCGCGGCGTTCTGGTGGCGTGCGCACAATCCGACGACCCTCGGGAGTTCGACCGCGGAGTACGTGCAGGGCATCTCACTGGATCCGCTTCGTGCGGCGGTTGCCGGGCGGCTGACGGCGACCGGGAAGGGTGGGTACCGCGATCTGTTCCGCGAGCTGCTCGAGCGAGTGCAGGCAGGTTTCGGGGCGGAGACGTCGCTGCCGGCCGAGACTCCGTTCCTGCAGAACAACCACCTCCGACTGCACGGGAGCGGTGGTCCGTTGTGGTTCGATCGAACCGCGACGGCATGCTTCCGCGAAGGCGACGAGCGCACGCTCGTGGTCGCGCCGCAGTTCATGACGACGCACGTTCGGGGATTCCGGCCCTCGGTGGCGAGCGTGCGAAGCGCCGTCGTCGACTTCATCGGCGCCCGTCCGCGCGGCGAGGGTGGCTACGAGTCGGTCGCGCGGATCGAAGGCGATGCGCGTGGTGGCGACGCCTTCCCGGCCGTGCTCGCGCGCGAGGAGCAACCTTCTTGGCCGGCTCGGGTCGAGGCGGAGTTCCAGCTCACGCGCGGTCGCTACGAACTCGATCTCGCGGCGACCGCGCGCGCGGATCGCGGGATCGTCGAGATCTCGGTCGACGGCGAGGTCGTGGGGATGCGGTCGTTCCAGGTCGGTGACGGAACGCGACACCATGCGCTGCAGATCGATCTCGCGCAGGACGGCGTGCACCGACTCGCGCTCGACGTCGTGGACGGTGGGGCGGTGGCGGTCTCGCAGTGTCGCCTGACGCGTGTGGA
>JAGQQZ010000116.1 GCA_020425915.1 Planctomycetota bacterium
ACCTTCACCTCCGGGTCCACCGCCCGGTCCGCCGGCGGACCCCGCCTGGCCAACGCGATCGAATGTGCCCGGCGCGTCGGCGTCGACGAATTGCGGCTGGTCGTAGCCGCTGAAGATCAGCTCGCCGTCGATGCGGCATTCGCCCTGAACGTGCAGCCTCAGCGGGTTGGGGCCGTCGAATCGAACGCGGACGCCGTCGGGAACGACGAAGGTCGTGAAGTGCAGCACGCCATCCGGTGCACTCGTCGGCGCTCTGGAGGTGGGATCAGCGGGGAACACACCATCGGTGTGGAATACCCACTCGCCGTCGACGAGTTGACCGAGCGTGTGATCGAAGTCGCCGTGTCGACCATCGCCGCCGACCGCGAGGAAGGCGCCGAAGCCATTTTCCCATTCACCTGCCGATCGTTGGGCGTCCAGGTGCGATGCGTCGTCGAACTCCTCGATCACCGAGCCGGCGGCGAGTGTCTGGATCTCGATGTGCTTCCCGGGCGAGAGCGTCACGCAGGACGACGTGAGACAAGCACTCTGGATACAGAACGAGAGGCCGACTGGCACACCGGGGCCGACGACGAACGGATCCTGGGCAAGCCCCCAGACCGGACTGACGAGCAATCCGCAGTCGCCACAACCGAGCGGCGGCGGGAACGGGATGGGAACGGACTGACAGCGGCCGACCAGCAGCACGCGCGGACCCGAACACGCCTGGGTGCTCGGCGTGCTCGACAGGACGAATCCCTCTTCGGTCGACGGCGGTCGCGAGCCCAGCAACTCGGGTGGGTTCTCCCCGGGGCAGCCAGACCCCCTGATGCGGAGGACTCGGTCGTTGAGGAAGTCGGAGAGCAGCAGTTCGCCGGACGGATCGAACGCGATTCCGTTGCCCGACGGCAGGTTGTTCGTGACCGTCGTCGTTCGACCGACGGAGTCGATTCGGAACAGGGAGGAGTTCGCGCGCGCGACCAGGTCGAAGCCGAACGCGCCGCCGTTCGCGAACGCGAGGTTGGCTCCCGCCGGGAGCATCGCGAAGCGTGCGCGTAGCAGCGCGCCAGTGTCGTCGTAGACGTCGATACGTCCGCTCGACGAGCATGCGTAGATGAGTCCGTTGGGCGCGACGGCGATCGACGTCGGGGCAGGAGCGAACAGCGGTGTCACCGACGCCCCGTCGTAGAGAAACACAGCGTCCGCTGTGTCGTCGATGATGAGCAGGCCGATCGGGGCGAGGTCGGCTTCATTCGGATTGACGAGCGCGGCGCTCTGGGCAACCACGCTCGCTGTGCCCGTCGGATCGATGGCCGTGATCGTCCCGGTGCCATCGCACCCGTCACTGCCATCCGATGTGCAACCCACGACCAGCACGGAGCCGGCGGGGGCGAACCGACCAGCTCCGTCGAACGCGACGGCGTCCGGGTCGGAGATGGAAGGGCCGAACTCGACGACTGTGCCGTTCTGTGCGATCCGATGAACTCGTGCCGGTTCGCGGGAGGTGCCGCCGGAGCCGATCGCGTCGCGGCCGACGAACACGATTCCGGAAGGTGAGACGGCGAGTTCGACCGGATCGACGACGTTGGGCGTCTGGGTCACGGTGTGACCAGGCACGGCGGGCAGCGGTGCTTGTCCGACGGCGGTCGCGGTACAGGCGAGGATCGCCGCGGCTACGAGCATTGACGGATTCTGGGCAGGCATGAGACTCTCACTTCCGGCTGGGGTTCACGGAGGCCGTGTCGCCGGTTGCCTCACCGACCGACACGGGAGGGGTCAGTGGCGCTCAGGACGCAGGGAGAGCGTCACCCACAGTCACCTAGTCTGGCGAGAATGGAGGTAACGGACTGACGTGGGTTTCCCGCGCCGATGGCAAGGGGCGATCGCGGTCTGCGTCTCAGCCCTCGGCGCGCGCGACGCGCACCATCGCGGCGAAGATCTCGAAACCGTCGGCCGACTCCGCCAATCCCTCGCGACGCCAGTTCGGCAGGTGGATCGGGAGGTAGGCGCGGTCGGGGTGCGGCATCATGCCGAGCACGCGGCCGGTGCGGTCGGTCAGACCGGCGAGGCCGTGCGGGGATCCGTTCGGGTTCGCCGGGTACTCGGTCGTCGGATTGCCGTTCGCGTCGACGTAGAGGAACGCTGCGAAGCCCTCGTCACGCAGGAGCTTCGCGAACGTCTCGTCCTTGCACTGGAGGTAGCCCTCGCCGTGCGCGGCCGGGCAACGGATGGTCAGACCGTCCTCGAGGAACACGCAGCGGTTGGGCGGCGCCTCCAGCGTGACCCAGCGGCACTCGTAGTGATCGCTGAGGTTGTGCGTCAGCGTGGCCTGCTGGACGAGTCCCTGGCCGTTCTCGGCGCGGGGCAGTAGGCCGAGGCGGACGAGCGCCTGGAACCCGTTGCAGATGCCGAGCACGAGCCCGCCGCGGTCGACGAAGCCGAGCAGGTCGTCGCCGGCGCGGCTGCGGAGTTGGTTGGCGAGGACCCGGCCCGCCGCGATGTCGTCGCCGTAGGCGAAGCCGCCGGGGAAGGCGAGGATCGAGTAGTCGTCGAGGAGACTCGGCCGTTCGACGAGCTTCTGCACGTGGACGTACTCCGGCGCGCCGCCGGCGCGCTCGAACGCGTCGAACGTCTCGCGCTCGCAGTTGATGCCTGGAGCGCGCAGGATCAGGACCCGGGGCGTGCTCATCGGGAGGCCTCCGTCATCGTGCCGTCGAGGTCGA
>JAGQQZ010000006.1 GCA_020425915.1 Planctomycetota bacterium
GCAACCACCACGACCACGCTTCGACCGTCACACAGCCAGCCGCCCGCCCGCCCGGTGGCACGTTTCCCACGCTCCCATCTCATGCCGCTATGCTGAAGCGTGCAGCAAGCGACTTCCCAGGACCGCCGAGAGGAGAGACGACAGTGCGAAGCGCCATCCTTCTGACATGCTTCACGTTCGCGGTCACGAGCGCCGAATCCGCGCGCGCGCAGTGCCGGTATCGATGGCTTCCCGGATCCAGTGGTGACGCGATCAGCGCTCCCTTGGAAGCACTGGCGACCTTACCGAGCGGCGAGGTCGTCGGTGCCGGCGTGTTCGACCCGATGCCGATGTCGTCGCACCTCCTCAGCTGCGGCCTGTTCGATGACGACGGCTCGTGGACGCCCCTCCTCTATTCGTCCGGACCCGCTCACTCCTTGGTGGTGCACCCGGACGGCGCTTTGATCGTGGGGGGATCGTTCCTGCTCCCGTACCCACGCATCGCCCGACTGGGCACCAACGGAGTCTGGGGTGCGCTGGGCCCCGGCATTCCCGAAGGTAGCGTGTTCGCGCTCACCGTCGCACGCAACGGCGACATCGTGGCCGGCGGGAGCTTCTCGGATCCGGGTGACGGCGTGGCTCGTTGGACGGGCACCGCCTGGGCTCCGATGGATCTGGGCGTCACGTGCAAGGCGTTGGCCGTCATTCCCGCGGGTCCGATCGGGGTCGTTGCCGGAGGTTCGTTCCCGGGGTTCCTCCGCGGCTGGAACGGAACCAGCTGGCAGATGCTCGGCGGTGTCGAACCCGACGGAGAGGTTCGCGTCCTGCTCACGTTGCCCAACGGCGACCTCATCGCCGGTGGTGACTTCACGGCGATCGGTGCGGTCGCTGCGAATCGTATCGCGCGTTGGGACGGCGCGGTGTGGTCTCCGTTGGGCAGCGGCCTGAACGGCGGCGTGCGCGCATTGCGGTCGTTGCCGAACGGTGGCTTGCTCGTCGGTGGCGTGTTCACGTCTGCTGGTGGGATCGCGGCCCCGCGACTCGCGCGCTGGCAGGATTCCGCATGGAGACCCGAGACCACGGGCGTCGACGACTCGGTGTACGCATTGACGACTTCCGGTAGCGGGATGCTGTTCGCGGGTGGCAGCTTCACCACCGCCGGCGGATCGGCAGCGCAGTTCGTCGCCCGCGCCGAGGCGCCCTGTGACGGTGGCTGTCACTTCTCGACGCTGCCCACGCTGACCGCTCCGGCTTCGGCCACTGCGTCGTTCGGCGTCACATGCCCGCCGCCGACTACGGGATGTTCGTTCGGCCCGGTGATTCTGTTCGGGCAGTGCTCGGCCGCCCCGATCGAGTTGCCACCACCACTCGGCTGTGGCCCGTGCGGAATGATCGTGAGTCCGTCCTGGGGTACGCTCCCGGACGGTGTGGTGTTCGGTCCGGGTCTGTTGCAGGGCCTCACGTTCTGTGTGCAATGCGGCTGCATCTCGACGGCGGCATGCATCGATCTGTCGCGCGGATTGGAGATCGAAGTCGGGCCGTAGGGCTCCTTGCGTCGCGCCAGCGTCGTCGTCGACGCGCTCTCGTGCGAGCCCTGAGGCGAGAGGCGTTCGGAACCTCGACACCCTCGGATCCGCGATCTAGGCTCTGCGCCGGTGAGCAACGAACGTCGTTCTACGATCCTCACGCGAATCCGGACCGCGGCGATCATCGCGGTGATCACCGTCGTGACGCTGGAACTCGTGCTGCAGGTCCTGGCGTTCGGGACGTGGTTGTTGTTCCCGCGACAGGGGCGGCGGCTCACGGAGGGCGCGCGCGTCGTCCTGTGCGTCGGTGACTCGTTCACCTACGGGTTCGAGTCCTCGGATCCCGAGACCGAGTCCTATCCGGCGCACGTCGAGCGGATCCTGCGCGAGCGCCTCGGCGACGAATGGCGTGTCGTCAACCAGGGCTGGCCCGGGAGCCCGAGTCGCGAGGTCCTCGCCTCGATCGACGAGCACCTGCGCACCTACCGGCCGGAGTTGGTCTACGTCCTGGTCGGATTCAACGACACCTGGGGCGAGCCGCATGAGCTCACGCTCCCGGAGCACGCCGTGACCGACGGTGCCGAAACGGAACCAGGCTTCCGGCTCGAACTGCGCACGGTCCGGCTCCTCGGCTTGCTGTGGACGAGTGGTGCGTTCCGACGCACGACTCCGACGGCGGTCGCCGAGGCGGAGCCGGTCGACGTCTCGGCGTGGTTCGCCCGGTACGGGACGACGGAGTTGCGCGAGGCGCCGTCGGAACAGGCGCAACGCCGGCCCTTCCTCGGAGCGTGGATCACCAACGACGGAACCCAGTTGCGATTCGGTGCGAACGGAACGGGTAGCCTCGGCGGTGCCAGCATGCTCTGGCGCGTCGACGGGGGACAGCTGTCGCTGCTGACGACGGGTGGGGTCGAAGCGAAGGGAGAGGCCTCCTGGAACGGCGACATCCTCGTCGTGAAGCTCGGCAAGCGCGTCTTCGAGCTGCGCCGCACCGGCGCCGGCGGTGAGGACGCGTCGCTGGATTCGGGCGAGTTGCTGACCGTCGCGATGCTCGCGATGCAGTTCGGTGCGGACGAGATCGCGGAGCAGTTGTTGGTGCACTGTCTCACCGCCGCGGACCCAGGCTCCGGCCTGGAGTCGACGGCGCGATCGACGCTGCTGCGGTTGCTGGTTCGCCGGGGCCGACCCGAAGCGGCGAGGGAGCAGTTGCTCCGACTGCGCGCGGCGTACGACCGCGACCCGACACCGTCCCGCGGGTTGACGTGGCTGCGCGGCGTCGAGTCGGTCGGCAATGCGGACGAGGCGCTCGGCGCTGCGCGGCAGATGACGGAGGCTCACCCGGCGAGCGTCGAGATCTGGCAACTCCGCGCGCGGATCGCGTTCGATGCGCTCGAACTCGACGAGGCGCGTGACGCGATCGATGCCGCGGTCGCCGCGCTCGAACCTGGACCGAGTGGTGCGCAGGTATCGGTTTGGAGCCTGCGGTTCCGGATCCTGCGCGGCACCGACGCGCGCGAATCCCTCGCGAGCTTGCTGCGAGCCTACGCGCTCGACCCGATCGGGATCCGGCACCTCATGCTGCAGTCGCTCGGTGAGTTCGATCCGGCGCTGGTCGCCGAACTCGAGGCTGAGTATCTGTCACCCGAGCAGCGCACGGCTCTCGAGGCCGTGACCAGTGGGGTGTCCGGCGGCGAGGGCGACGCGCGGCGGCGGATCTACCGGCACCACCTGACGCAGATCGTCGAGCGCTGCCGCGCCGCGGGTGCGATGCCCGTGATCTGCAGCTATCCGTACGGGGGGAGTTGGTACCTCGAGGACGCGCGCGCGGTCGCCGTGACGACGGGCGTCGGTTGGCTCCCGCTGCACCCCGAGTTCGACGAGCGGATCGCGCGCGATCCGACGGCGCGACTGTTCGGGCCGACCGGCCACTGCAACGACGACGGTTATCGTCTGATGGGGGAGATCGTCGCCCGCGACGCAGTGGCGCGCATCGGTGAGTAGCGCGGATCCACGGCGTCCGGTCCGGTAATTCACCCGCCCGACAGCGCACATCGCCGTGATTCGAGCGTGGTCGTGAGCCGTCCGAGCACCACGACGACCGTTTTCGGATACGCTACGGCCCGCCCCGCAGACCCCTCTTCGCGTTGCCATGTCCAGAACACTCCTCGCGGCGACCGTCTCTGCGTCGATCTCCTGTGCTTCCCTCGTCGTGGCGCAGTCCCCTGCCTTCTCCGACCGCACCGCCCAGGCCGGAATCACCCACAGCCACCAGCCGGCCTACGCGGCCGGGTTCGCCGCCGGTGGCGCCGTCGGCGACTTCAACCGCGACGGGTTCCAGGACATCTACCTGGCGTCGGGGGGCGTGCAGCGAGACCGGCTGTACATCAACAACGGCGACGGCACGTTCTCGAACCGCGCGACCCAGTGGGGGATCGCGACCCGGCACCGCGGCACCGGCGGCGTCGTCGGCGACTTCGACGGCGACGGTTGGCTCGACCTGTTCGTGACGAGCCTCGGTCCGTCGGGGAACGATCAGCCGGGGAACCACAAGCTCTACCACAACGACCACGGCACCGGCTTCACCGACGTCGCGGTCGCGATGGGCGTGAACTCGACGGGCGCCGTCGCCGACGGCTGGGGTGGTGCGTTCGGGGACTACGACCTCGACGGTGACCTCGACCTCGCGGTCTGCGGTTGGCGCAGCGGTTCGACGAACCGGTTGTTCCGTAACGACGGCACGACGTTCACGGACGTGACGGTGTCGTCGGGCATCGCTCCGAGCCTGACCAGCATCTCCGGGTTCTCGGCGAAGTTCGTCGACCTCAACGGCGACCGCTACCCGGAGATCGTCTGGATCGGTGACTTCGGCACGAGCAAGTACTTCCGCAACAACGGCAACGGCACCTTCACGGACCGCACGGCGAACTCGAACACGGCCGACGACGGGACCGAGATGGGGATCACGATCACCGACATCGACGAGGATGGTCGGCTCGACTTCTACGTCACCACGATCGGTTCGAACAACCTCTACCGGAACCTCGGCGCGCACACGTTCAGCAACGTCGGCATGGCCGCCGGTGTCGACAACTCGGGCTGGGGCTGGGGAACGGTCGCGATCGACATGAACCACGACATGCTCGTCGACTTCGTCGCGACGTCGCAGAGCAGTCGGCAGTACGCGTTCCGCAACACGTCGAACCCGCCGTCGAACCTGTCGTTCAGCGAAGTCGGGTTGACGATCGGGCTCACCTCGACCGTGTCGGGTCGCGGGCTCTCGAACATCGACTACGACAACGACGGCGATCAGGACCTCGTGATCTTCCCGTCCAACGGACCGCTCACGCTGTATCGCAACGATCTCGCGAGCACCGGACAGACGCATTGGTTGCGCGTGTTCCTCGACAACGGCTGCGCGTCCGGCATCGCGCCGGACGGTGTCGGATCGATCGTCGAGGCGACGGTCGGGTCACGCACGTTCGTGCGGATGATCGACGCGGCGGACAACTACCTGAGCAACAGCGAGCTGTCCGCGCACTTCGGTCTCGGCGGTGCGACCCAGGTCGACACGCTGCGCGTGTTGTGGCCGGACGGGCAGATCTCGACGCGGACCAACGTGCCGGCGAACCAGACGATGACGATCCGCGCGCCGTCGACGGTCGCGTGCTCGATCTCGGTCGGCGCGGGCTGCGACGGTGCGACCGGCGTGCCGCGGATCGAGCCGCAATCGGGTTCGGTGCCCGGACTCGGGACGACGTTCGCGGTCGACGCGACCGGTCTCGACGCCGGCGGCGCCGCCGCGGCGCTGCTGTTCGCATTCGACCGGTTCTCGCCGAGCGTCGACCTCGCGCCGATCGGAATGGCCGGCTGTCGCATCGTCCCGGGCACGGTCGCTTCGCAGGCGCTCGGGCTCGCCAACGTCGGCGGTGCCGCGACCTGGAGCCTGCCGATCGGCAACTCGCCGGGTCTCGCGGGGCGTGCGTTCCACCTGCAGGCCGTCGCGATCGATCCGGGCGCGCCGAACTCGATGGGGATCGCCCTGTCGAACGCGCTGCGCTGCGTGCTCAACTGAGCCGCGCGGTGCGACGCCGCCCGGCCTAGGGCCGGATCGAGAACACCGCCGCGTTCGTCGTCGTCAGCGCGGTGGGGTTGGTCTGGCCGATGATGGCCTGCAGGTGGAATCCGTCGTCGATCAGCCCGACGTTCATCGGGATTTGGAACGAGACCGTTCCGGTGCCGAGCGCGTCGAGCGTTCCGCCGCCGAGTGAATACAGCGGCGCCTGCAGGCAGATGTCGAGACCGAGTCCGGGGACGACACCGATCGGGTGGTTCGCGACGAACGAGAACAGCACGCCGAACAGGGCACCGGCGGCGCCCGGCGCCTTGACCTGGTAGGTGCCGAGCTGGCCGATGCGGATCGGGGTGAGTGCTTCGAGGCTCGGTTCGTTCGCCGTTGCCTTGATCGAGTACGAGAACCACTGGCTCTGTCCCGGCGGGTGGGCGTGGAACCAGTAGCGACCCGGCGGCACCGGCGTCGGGAACGGAATCGGACGCTGCGGGGGCGAGGTGCCGCACGCCGGACAGTGATCCTGCTGGTCCCAGTCCCACTCGAGGATCCCGCCCGGTGGCGTGACGACCGGCGGCGTGAAACAGACCAGCGCGTGCTCGATGTACTCGCTCGTGTCCGGCTGACCCGTCGCCGGGTCCTCGGCGTAGATCGTGAACCAGTCGCAGGACCCGGTCGTCCACGTCTGGTTCGTGTTGTTGTAGATCCGGAAGTTGATCGAGTGACCGAGCGGCGCGACGTCGGGGATGAAGTCGGCCGACAGCGGCACGATCTGTGCCGGGATCGCCACGCTCGTCAGGAGCACGGCTGCGAGTTGTCGTACGGAGGGGCGCACGGGGTGCGGTCGGAGGCGGGGTGGTTAGCCTACCGAATCCGTACCGAGTCGACAGCCGGGCCAGAGCCCGCGGGCCGCTACCGGCGCGAAGGCTGTTCCGGCTCGGGAGACTTTCCGCCCTTCACACCGGGCACTTCCGCTCGGCCCGCGGCGCCCGGCTCCCAGGCCCTGCCCGTGATCAGGCGTGCGCCGCGCGAGAACGCGAAGTACTGCCACGCCCAGCCGAGCATGACGACCAACCGGTTGCGGAAGCCGATCAGGTAGGCGACGTGGATCAGCCACCACAGCCACCACGCGACGAAGCCGGCGATGTGCAGTCGGCCGATGCGCGCGACGGCGGCGGCGCGGCCGATCGTCGCGAGCGCGCCCTTGTCGAAGTAGCGGAACGGCTTCGGACGCTCGCCGCGGATGCGGGCGCGGATCGCCTTGGCGACGTACTTGCCCGACTGGATCGCGGCCGGCGCGATGCCGGGCACCGGCTCGCCGGCCTGTTCGAGGTGCATGAGGTCGCCGATGACGAACACCTCGGGATGTCCCGGCACGGTCAGGTCGGGCTCGACGCGCACGCGCCCGGCGCGGTCGGTCGGCGCGCCCAGTGAAGCGCCCAGCGGCGACGCCTGGACTCCGGCACCCCAGAGCACGGTTCGCGCCGCGACTCGCTCGTCGCCGATCGAAACACCCCTCGCGTCGATCTCCGTGACACGCGCCGACGTGCGCACCTCGACGCCGAGCCTGTCGAGTTGGCTCGCCGCCTTGGCCGAGAGGTCGGGCGGGAAGCCGGGCAGCACGCGGTCGGCGCCTTCGAGCAACAGCACCCGCAGGCTCGCCGGATCGAAGGTCCGGAAGTCGCGCGCGACCGTGTGGCGACCGATCTCGCTCAGCGCGCCCGCGAGTTCGACGCCGGTCGGGCCCGCGCCGACGATGACGAACGTCAGCAGTTCGGCGACGTGCGCCGGATCCGGTTCGCGTTCGGCCGCCTCGAACGCCGACAGCACGCGGCGTCGGATCTCGAGCGCATCCTCGACGCTCTTGAGCCCGGGCGCCCACGGCTCCCAACCGTCGTTGCCGAAGTAGCTGTGCGTCGCACCCGTCGCGACGACGAGGTAGTCGTAGTCGACGACACCGTCGGCGAGCACGACGCGCCGGTTCTCGACGTCGATCCGCTCCGCGCGCCCGAGCAACGTCCGCGCGTTCGGCTGCCCGCGGAGCACCGACCGGATCGGATACGCGATGTCCCCCGGGTTCAGCGCCGCGGTCGCGACCTGGTAGAGCAACGGCTGGAACAGATGGTGGTTGCGCCGGTCGATCAGCGTGACCCGCACCGGCGCCCGCCGCAGCGCGCGCGCCGCGTTGAGGCCGCCGAAGCCACCACCGAGGATGACGACGTGGGGGAGGTCGGGCATGAGAGGTTACCTCGCAGGGATTCTCGAATCACATCAGGATTCGCGCAGCAACCGTGTGTGGCGTCGAAGAGCGCACGCGTCGCGTGATCCGTTGGAACCGTCGCGCTCCTGCGATTGGGTGTCGGACGTCGTGCTACGCGTTGCAGTGAGGGATCGTGCGCATGCACGTGGGTGTCGCTACGAAAAAGCGTTCCGACGGTTCGCTTAGGTCGTTGTGAGCATGCCGGTCAGACAACTTGCGAATCCGAAATTATCGCTCGTGTCGAGGCGGAAGCTGCGTGAAACAAGGTGTCGAGCCCCATGCTAGTCGCAGCGTCCGATCTCGAATCCCTTTGGATTTCAATTCCAATTCGTTGTCAGTGCGCCGTCGATTGAATTAGGCTCCGTTCTCAAGATTCTTCGCGGAAACCCACACATAGGGAGGTTGGGAATGAAGGCGATCCATTCGATCGGCCCGGCGGTGTTTTTTGTTGCCAGCGTATGCAGCCTTGGTCGCGCCGCAGTAGCGCAACAGGCTTACCTGAAGCCTTCATCGACAGACACCAGTGACTGGTTTGGCTCGTGCGTCGCGGTTGACGGAGACTTGGCCGTCGTCGGAGTGCCTTTCGAGGACAGCAGCGCAACCGGTGTCGGTGGCAACGCATCCGATGATAGCGCGACCGATGCGGGAGGGGTGTTCGTGTTTCGTCGAATCGGGAGCATCTGGAGTGAAGAGGCCTATCTGAAGCCGTCGAACACGGACGCGGGCGACCGATTCGGGAGTGCGGTTGCGGTCTCCGGGAGCACGATCGTGGTCGGTGCTCCTCGCGAGTCGAGCAATGCGACGGGAGTCGACGGCAACGATGCAGACAACACGGAGTCGCAGGCGGGTGCGGCCTATGTGTTCGTGTGGAATGGCAGTAGTTGGTTGCAGCAGGCCTACCTCAAGGCGTCGAACACCGAGTCCGGCGACCGCTTCGGCGCGTCAGTCGCTGTCGACGGCGACTCGATCGTTGTCGGCGCGTACCAAGAGGACAGTGATGCGGACGGTGTCGGCGGGAACGACGCTGACAACAGCGCCGCAGCCTCGGGCGCGGCATACGTCTATGCGCGCGCCGGAGCCGCCTGGACGCTGCAAGCCTACCTCAAGGCCTCGAACTCGGACGCAGGCGACTTGTTTGGTTCCAGCGTTGGCATCTCGGGTGACACGATCGTCGTCGGAGCGCCCGATGAGGACAGCGCCACGATCGGCGTATTCGGAAACCAACTCGACGAGTCCGCACCGGGCGCCGGCGCCGCATACATATTTCGGCGCACCGGGTCGAACTGGGCTCAACAGGCGTACGTCAAGGCATCGAACACCGAAGCGAGCGACCGATTTGGGGTTTCGTCCGCGATCTCGAATGACACGGTGATCGTCGGCGCGGATCTCGAGGATGGCGGGAGTGCCGGGGTCAACGGCAACGATACCGACAACAGCGCCAGCAACTCGGGTGCGGCCTACGTGTTCGTTCGCACTGGGCCGGCGTTCTGGAGCCAACAGGCGTACATCAAGCCTTCGAACCCAGGAGCCGACGACTGGTTCGGCAACGCAGTAGCACTGGACGGGGATCTCGCCGTCGTGGGTGCCGTGTTCGAGGACAGCTCCGCGACTGGTCTCGACGGCGATGGGAGCGACAACAGTCAAACAGACTCCGGGGCTGCGTATGCGTTCTCTCGCTGCGGTGTCCATTGGGGGCAGACCGGATACCTGAAGGCGTCCAACACCGATGCAGGGGATCGCTTCGCGAGCGGCGAGTTCGATCCGGTGCAGACGATCTCCGCGGTCGGGGTGTCGGTCTCCGGCGACACCGCGTTGATCGGCGCGCCGCTCGAGGACAGTGCCGCGACTTCGATCGGAGGGGCTCAGGGCAACGACGGAGACAACAACGGTGCCGCCTACGTCTACGAACTCGATCCAGGGATCGGGTTCGTCGAAGCAGTCGGGGGAGGCTGCCCAGGCGAGGCTGCGCCCATCTGCCTGGCGTTCCCGTCGGCTTCGCAGACGTTCTCGATCGCGTCTCCTGCGCTGCTGAACCCATGCGCCGGGCCGGTGGTCATGATGTTCGGCACGTGCTCGCCTCCGATTCCCGTGCCGCCGCCGATCACCTGTGGTCTCTGTGGTCTCGCGATCAACCCTTCCTGGGGGACGGGTTCGGCAACCTTTGTCGTCGGCCCGGGTCTGCCGATCGGGTTCCAGTTCTGCGTCCAGAGCGCCTGCATCGCAACCGCAGCCTGCATCGAGTTGTCCGTAGCCGCTCGCGTGACCGTCGGGCTGTAGCCACGTCCCTAGCCGCTTGAGTCCATTCCCCCGCCGGAGGGCTGTAGAGGCCTCCGGGATGAGCGAGTTTCTCGCAGATCCTCCGGCGTCCGAATGATGTCGACGATCTCCTGCATCTCTGCCGGAGGCTCGGGTGTCAGCTGGCTCACCACGATCGCGACGACGAAGTTCAGCACCATGCCGATCATCCCGATCCCCTTCGGACCGATGCCGAACAGCGTGACGTCGAACACGATGCAGCTGCCGGTGAACACGATGCCGGTCAGCATGCCGGCGATCGCGCCTTCGCGGTTGGTGCGACGGCTGAACACACCGAGCACGAGGACGGGGAAGAAGCTCGAGGCGGCGAGGCCGAACGCGTAGGCGACGACCTCGGCGACGAACGCGGGCGGGTAGATGCCGAAGATGCCGGTGACGACGACCGCGAGCCCGGACGAGAACCGTGCGATGCGCAGCTCCTGCGAGTCGGTCATGTTCGGCATCAGGATCGACTTGCACAGGTCGTGCGAGACCGACGACGAGATCACCATCAGCAGGCCCGCCGCGGTCGACAGCGCGGCGGCGAGGCCGCCGGCGACGACGAGCGCGACGACCCAGGCCGGGAGGTTCGCGATCTCCGGATTCGCGAGGACCATGATGTCCTTGTCGATCACGAGTTCGTTGGTCGCGGCCGATGGACCGTAGTCGATGAGGCCGTCGGCGTCCTTGTCCTCGAACTGGATCAGTCCGGTCGCGCGCCAGTTGTCGAACCACTGCGGCGCCTCCGCGACCGGGGTCTGGTGCAGGGACTCGATGAGGTTGACGCGCGCGAACGCGGCGATCGCCGGCGCCGTCGTGTAGAGGATCGCGATGAACGCGAGCGCCCACAAAGCACTCCAGCGCGCCGCGCTCGAACTGCGCACCGTGTAGAAACGGATCAGGACGTGCGGCAGCCCGGCCGTTCCGACCATGAGCGTCAGCGTGATCGCGAACACGCCGATCATCGAACCCTTGCCGTCGGTGAACGCCGTCGTGTACTCGGGGAAGCCGAGGTCGCGGTGGATCTGGTGGAGCGTCTCGAGCAGGGAGCGGCCCGCGTTCGGCCCGCTCTCGAGCGTCGCGCCGAACCCGATCTGCGGGATGACGTGGCCGGTCATCTGGTGCGAGATCGCGACGGCCGGGATCAAGTAGGCGACGATGAGCACGCAGTACTGCGCGACCTGCGTGTACGTGATCCCGCGCATTCCGCCGACCACGGCGTAGGCGAACACGATGACCA
>JAGQQZ010000117.1 GCA_020425915.1 Planctomycetota bacterium
CGGCGCGTGAGGATCCCGACGACGCGCTCGCGATCGTCGACCACCGGCAGGCCCGAGATCCGGCTCTGCGCCATCACGTCCTTCGCGATCCCGACCGTCGCGTCGGGCGTCAACGTGACCGGGTCGATGATGACGCCGTTCGCGCTGCGCTTGACGGTGTCGACCTCGGCGACCTGCTGCTCGATCGACAGGTTCTTGTGCACGATGCCGATGCCGCCCTGCTGCGCGAGCGCCACGGCCATGCGCGCCTCGGTGACGGTGTCCATCGCGGCGCTGACGATCGGCACGTGCAGCGAAACCCCGCGACACAGGACGGTCTCGGTGGAGGCCGCGGCCGGCAGCACTTCGGAATACTGCGGGACGAGGAGGACGTCGTCGTAGGTCAGCCCGAAGCTGTCGATCTGGTCCATGAGCTTTCTCCTGCCGGGGAAAGCTCCAGAGTTCTATCTAGATGATGCGGCCGATGACAGTGTGGGGCACAAAATGTTGCTCCCCCGGGGGCCCCGTACGTGTCACCGGAGCTTGGCCCGCAGGGCCTGGCTGTCGGGATGACGGTCGAGGCCGCGCTGCCAGACCGCCCGCGCCTCGTCGGTCTCGCCACGCTGCGAATACAGGTTTCCGAGCATGACGTAGGTGCGGAAGAACCCGCCGTTGTCGCCGGCGGGGTTCGCTTCCTGCTGGGTCAGGAGGGTCTTGAAGTGCTCGACGGCCTCCTGCGGCTTCCCGGTGATCGGGGGCCAGAACGAGTAGCTGACCGCCTTGTTGAACCGAGCCCGCCAGTGAGTCGAGTCGAGGGCCAGCGCCCGGTCGTACGCGGCGTCCGCGTGAGTGGCGGCAGCGCCCTGTTCCATCGTCGTCGTCGCCTCCATGATCTTGCGGATGTAGGCCTCGCCTAGGTCGGCCTGCACGTCGGCGTCGTTCGGGTTCTCCTGCGCGCGACGCTCGAACGCGGCGATCACTTCGTCGATCTTCCCTGCCTGCTTGACGCGATCCCAGATCGCGTCGCTGCTCTGCGGATCGAGGCCGGTTTCGAGCAACTCGACGACTACGGCGTCGACGTTCAGCGCGGCTCCTTGATCGGCTGCGGCCGGGACGACGTCGCCCGCCGATCGAAGCGCCCGAGCCACGGCGGCCTCGATCCGAGCGTCCAGGTCTTCTCCCACCGCCGTGCGGGCTGCGATTTCAGGGATTCGCGTCTCGCGCAGGGCCTCGATCGCGGCTCGCAATTCCTCGAGGTCCTCGACCGTCACGCGGTCGACGGTCTGCGGCGCCGGGCCACGCTCGGCGTGAAAACCGTACGCGACGCCGAACGCAGCGCCGGTCGACAGGAGGACGGAGAGAGCGATGGAGGCAGCAGTCGAGTTCATTCCGGTTCCGTGGGTCGGGGCGGGATCGCCGGCGCACGAGTTCGAACTCCCCCATCCCGCATTCTGGCGGATCTGAGATTTCCGCGATCCGCACCGTGGCGCTTCACCACACGAACCGACGCTTGGCGGCCCGGGCAGCGATCTCGTACTCGAGTCGTTCGGCCTCGTCACGCGGCAGGTAGTTGAGGCGCGTGGGCGAACCACCGGCGACGTACACCACGAGGCTCGCGAGACCGAACACACGATCGAGCGGACCGGCTTGGAGCTGCGCGGCCTGCACCTTGTGGAGCGGGACGAACGAGCGGTACCGACCGAGAATCCCCCAGCGGAGCGCCACGTGGTCGTCGAGTTCGCGGTAGCCGAGATTCCGGTAGGCCAGGAACCCGAACAGCCAGGCCACCGGGACGAGGACGAGCGCCACGAACGCGATCGGCCCGATGGCGAACCAGAGCAGAGCCGTCAGCACGACCGCGCCGAGTGCGCCCTCGGCGAACACGCGGCCCACGACCTTCGCCGAGACGCGTTGGAACTCGAGCCCGTCGACGCGCAGGTTCTCGAGCAGCCAGGGGACCAACCCTTCGCCGATCCGACTCTGCGTGACCGGCGCGATGATGTCCCGACCACTGCGCTGCTCTTCCTTCGCGTCCATCCCCGACCCGGCGGAGTCGGCCCGAACGACGACGAGGTGCAGCAGTCGCCGCAGAAACGTCTGCTCGAGCAGCACGCGCTGGATCTTCCGCCGCGGTAGCGTCTGTGCGTGGCGAGTGATCAAACCGAACCGGCGCTGCAACACGCCCTCGCGAACGGACAGCGTGAAGTCGTGGAACTTGACGAAGCTCGCCGCGATCGACAACAACCACCCGCCGAGCAGGAACAGGAACAGCACCGCGGCGACGACGACGAGCAAGAGCGGCGTGTCGAGGGAGAAGACGCGGTCGACCAGATCGGACCCGGCGCCGACGACGCGATCACCGAAGCCGAGTTCGTTCGAGAACTCCCACAGCGCGAACACGCCGACGAAGATCGCCCCGACCCGGTTGTTCGTGAAGCCGAGCAAGGTGAGCTCGGTCGCGCTGCAGCGGAACAGGATCGTCTCCTGCGGACCTTCCTCACCGACCGGCACACGATGACCGTGCCGAGCGCGCACCGTGTGCAGCGCCTCGCGCAGTTGCTCGGCCGCGTACTGCCCGAGTGAGTCGAGCTTCGCCTCGGCGCCCTGGCTCGACGCGGTCTCGACCGACACGACGACGAGTCCGGTCATGCGGCGCAGGAGCGACGATTCGAAGTTCAGGTCCTGGATCCGATCGACCGGGATCCTGCGCTCCTGCCGGAACACCAGGCCCTGACGCGTGACCAACTCGTCCTCGGTCAGGGTGTAGCGGAACGTGATGAACCGGAGGAACCAGTACACCATCGCGAACACGAACCCGGCACCCGCGATGCCGAGCAACCACGCCTGGCCGGTCACGAGCCCGAGCACGAGCGGCAGGATCGACGACCGGATCCCGTCGAGGAAGCGAAGGAACAGGATCCCCGGGTGGAGATGCCCGTCGGCGAGGACGAGCGGCGGCGGCAGCGGGGCGTCCGGCGCCGGCGCACCGTCCGGGCCCTCAGATGACGTCATCGCCCCGTGCGACCAGGATCCGGTCCCGCAGCTCTTCCGCCCGCAGCACGGCCAACCCCGGCAGCCGGAACGACGCGGCCTCCGTGCCGGCGGTGAACACGACGAGCGTCGCGAGGCCGAACAGGCGCTCGACCGGACCGCGCGTCAGATCGACGTGCTGCAGTCGGGAGATCGGGATGGCCTTCTCCTCGTGGTAGATGATGCCGTAGCGCATCAGCATGAGCTCGTCGCCGATCGAGAACCGCCATCGGCGGTAGGCGAGCGTCGGCCGGACGAGGTTCCAGACGAGCATGAGCCCGAACAGGACGAATCCGCCGTAGAGCACGAAGCTCCAGTCGGCCGGCAACTTCTCGCGGAACATCCAGACCGCGACCGTCGCCAGTCCGGCGAGCACGATCCACTCGATGATGCCGGCGATCAGCCAGTAGAGCACGACCCGCGGATCGAGACGTTCGAGGGCGTTCGCGTCGACCGAGGACGTCGACGCGCCGGCTGTCGGTTCAGGCTCGATCTCGAATTCCGATTCCATCCCCGGGTCCGGGTACGAAAACGGCCTCCAACGGAGGCCGAGAATGGGGTGGATAACCGGACTTGAACCGGCGACCCCCGGAACCACAATCCGGTGCTCTAACCAACTGAGCTATATCCACCGCGCGAGCCGGGTAGTCTGGCGATCACCCGGCGCGAGGTCAACGCCCGAGATCGAAGAGATTCGGGCGAAATCCGGTCCTACAGCGCCTGGTGCGCAACCGCCCCGTTGACCACGACGCCGAGCGGATTGGCACCGATCGAGGTCCAGATCCACTGCGTGTAGAACGGCGACGCGAACAACGGCGCGTCCGGAAGTGGGAACGATACCTCGTACGCACCCGACGACATCAGCGTGGCCGGCCACGTGATCACGAGTGCCGGCTCGACGCCGAGCACACAACCGGGCATGCCGATGATGTCGAGCGGGAGACTCGCCGGAAGTCGGCTGAAGAAGAGCGCCGCCGGCTGTCCGCTGTGCGACAGAAGGCGACTCCGGAAGAATTCGCTACCGCTCAGCGTCGGATCGCTCGTGTCGTCGTCGGTCGCCCCGCATCCGGTGGTGTACTTCACCTTGTCGTAGACCGCGCTCGGATACTCGTACCCCTGGCCCATGACCGCGTTGTCGAGCGAATTCAGCTCCGCGAACACGATGTCGAACAGCGCGTTCCCCGGCCGACCGTCGAACGCGATCGACGGTGCGAACGGCGTCGCCGCCTGGTGGATCACGGTCGAATCGACGGTCGCCGCCTGGTAGCCGAGCCGGTGAGCGCGCACCTCGCTGCTCAACGGACCGGTGTTGATGGAATAGACCGCGATCCAGTGCGACCTCGTTGCGAAGTCGAACGCGATCCCACCGCTCGTCGCGAGCTGTCCCCCGAGGATCGACCGGTTGCTCTTCCGCACGATCGCGCCGTGCAGCGACCAATCGAAGCGCTGCGCGCGGATGCCGGGGAACCCGATCCCGGTCGGACTCGAGTTGTACATCGCGACGAAGCGACCGGCGCCACCGGCGACGCGAACGTTGCTGTAGATGGCCGAAGCAGAGGCCGGCTGGATCGTGCCGAGCGTCGGATTCTGACCTCCGGGCTCGAACACGTTGCGCCCGACGATGTCGCCAGGGCCGACGTGGCTCTCCGCCCACGCGACCACCCACCCCGCATTCGAAGACGTGTACGGCGTGACTGCCGGCTCGCGCTCGTGGTTGAACGGGGACGGCGCAGCGATCGTCGCCGGCAGCGCCAACCACGTCCCGTCGTGCCACGCACGAAGACCTTCGATCGTGACGATCCCGGTCCCGGGTTCGGTGTAGTCGTAGGCGACCAACACCCTGGGCCCGCCCTTGGTCCCACCGATGACGGGGTTGCGGAAGTGTTCACCGTTCGCGGCGTTCAACACGGTCGACGTCCCCGATCGATACGCCGGGTTCGTCACGTCGTGGACGTACAGTTCGAGCGAGGTGGAGAAGCCCTGCCGCCGCTCCGCCGCGATCAGGATCTTGTCGTAGAAGTCGAAGCTCCCCGCGGCGACCTTCTCGCTGCTGTAGCTCGTCGAGATGTCGGCGAACGCGAGCCCGGCGACCTGGAATCCCGGCCGCGTGAGCACACCGAACACGTCGTGGTCGGACGCGGACGTGATCCGGGTGTAGACGCTGATCCCGTTCGTGTCGGTCGGGTTCGGCTGCGGCACCGCGGCAACGGCAGTCATCCCCGCGTTGCGGACCGGATCCGCGCCGATCAGCGGATCGACGGTCAAAGGGAACACCGCCCGCTCGAGAGCTGCCGCCCTGAGGCGCAGCTCCAGATGCCTGCCGTCGAACGCGCTCGTCATCGGGTACTTGTCGCCGTTCGCGTCGATCGCGGTCGCCGCGCCGTACTCCACGATGCGCTCGCCATCCGGCCCACGGAACTGGATCGGCGCGTGCGCCCCCTCGGTCCGGTCTCCGACCAGTTTGCCGGTGATCTCACCGACCACGACGAGATCACCCTGGACACTCGGTCGAGTCGGCAAGACGAAGCTCTGCTCGACACCGTCCAGCAGGACGTCGTAGGCCTCGACGATCCCGTCGAAGTCGTACTCGAATCGCATCGTCCCGACCTGCCGCTGGACCGGGTCGCCGTGGACCAAGCCGACGTCACCCACCGCGACCGAGACCGTGCGCCATCGAAGCGGGAGGTTCTCCGCGTAGTCGGGCCCGAGTACCGGGAAGAACTGCAGACCGCCATCGAACCGGATCTTGTAGGACCGGCCCGCCGCCATCAGGCCATCGATCGCGCCCAACGTGTGGATCGGGACCCGAAGCGTATCCAGTCGGACGGGCGGTGACTGGGAGGCGAGGGTGGCCACCGTCAGGGCGGACATCACGATCGAGGTGACGCGAGTGTTCATGCTCGATCGGTGTCTGCTGACGACGGGAGTGGACGGAAAAGAAGTCGCAAAAGCGACGTTCGGGAACGGCCGTCA
>JAGQQZ010000118.1 GCA_020425915.1 Planctomycetota bacterium
AGACTCCCTGCGCCTCGATCGGGAATTCGAGCCTCCGGACCTCGAAACATGGCACGCGCAGGTCCGGAAGGACCTGCGTGGCAAGGACTACGTCGACCTCGGGTGGAACTTCGACGACGGCGATCCGATCGATCCGCTCGCCACTCGCGCCGACCTCGAGGGGTTGCCACACTGCGGCGATGCACCGATGTCGTGGCTCGGAACACCCGGTGCGTGGCGCGCCCGCGAGCTGATCGTGACGGCCGAACCCGAGGCGTGTGCGCGCCGCGCGCGCCAGGCCCTCGACGACGGCGCCGACGAGATCGAGATCTGTTTCGACGACCTCTGCCGCGACGCGCTCGATGCCGACGCGGACGAACTTCCGGGCCTGTCCGGCGTCGCCATCCACGACCTCACCGACCTGCGAACCGCTCTCACGAACGTCGACCTCCGCTCCACGCACTTGGGACTCTCCGCCGGCGAGGGCGCCGTGGCCGCGCTCGGCCAGCTCCTCGCCCTGGCAGACGAGCGCGGAGTCGCGGCCGACGAACTCCGCGGTGACGTCGATTTCGATCCGATCGCCCGCCTCACCCAACGTCAGGTCGCCTTCGACCCCGACGACGAAGACGTGCTGATCTCGTCCCACACCTCGATCCAGCACGTGTTCGACGACGCCGCGGCGCTGATCCGGCAATGTGCAGCGACTTGTCCCGGCATCCGCCCGCTCACGCTCGACGGTCAGGGGTTCCACCTGTGCGGCGCCGATCCCGCGGTCGAGGTCGCGGCGACGATCGCGCTGGTGATCGACAACGCCAGGCAACTCGCCACGCGAGGCGTCTCGTTCGACGAGATGACCCGCGCCGCGACCCTGCGCGTCCAGGTGGCCCACGAACTCCTCACCGACATCGCCAAGCTCCGGGCGCTTCGACTGCTCTGGTTGATCGTCGGGAATGCGTTCGACGCCACACGAGCGGGACTCAGGCCCGAGGTCCAGGGCGTGACGAGCGGCCGCAGTCGGTCGTACCGATTCGATACTCGCACGAACCTGTTGCGCACGACGCTCGCGGCCACGGCGGCGATCCTCGGCGGCTGCGACTCGATCGCGATCGTGCCGTTCGACGAGGACCCCGCGAGTCAGGACGACGCGATGGCGCGGCTCGCTCGGCACCACCACTCGTTGCTCCGAGAGGAATCGCACCTCGACCGCGTGCGCGACCCGATCGCCGGCTCGTTCGCGATCGAACGCTTGACGGATCGAATCGCGCGGACCGCATGGAGGCACGTACAGGAGATCGAGAGGGTCGGAGGTCTCTGCGAATCGATGCGCAGCGGTCATCTGCTCGAACTCGTGCTGCCGTCAGCCGAATCGAGGATCCGCTCGTTCGCCACTCGCTCACGCACCATGGTCGGGATCAACCGGTACCAGGACGTCGAACTCGAGGGCGCACCGACGCGTCCGGTCGTCGACGACGCAACACTCGAGCGACTACGCGAACGCAGCGCTTCACGGCGCCGGAATCGGGACGAGGCCGCCTGCCAACGGGCACTCGACGAACTCGTGGACGCGAGCACCGATCGCCTCGCGATCATGCGCACGGCTGCCGAAGCGGGAGCAACCACGAGCGAACTCGCGCGGGCCGGCTGGCCCGACGGTGAGTTCCACCACCGATTCCCGCCCATCGCTCAACTCGATGGCGACGAGTTCGAGGAACTGCGCGAAGCGCGCGAGCACTCCCCGGCCACCGCGATCGTCGCGACCCTCGACGACAGCAAGGACGCCGCCGCACACGCGGCGTTCGCGGCCTCGATCCTGCGCCTCGGCGGCTACCGCGTCGAGACTCGCGGACCGCTGCAATCGGCCGACGAATGCCACCACATCGTCGGCGAGATCCGGCCTCACATCGTGGTGTTGGCGGGGTCGCACGACGCCCTGTCGGACTGCATCGACCGTGTGGTCGACCACGGAGCCCTGGTCGGCGTCGCCGGTGTGCCCGAGCCCTGGCTCGAAGCGCGCGGGGTCGCCGCGTTCCATGACGGCATGGATGTCGTCGCGACCCTCACACGAGTCGCCGGAGTGACCGAATGACACCCGACTTCTCGAAGCTCCCGTACGGTTTCGATGGCGTGGTCGCGTGCGAGGCTCGCACGGACCACGTCGAGTCGAACCTCCCGGAGCGGATCCGGATCCGATCCGACTACCAGGGCCTCGCCACGGCGAACGACTCGGCCGACTACCCGCCAGGACTTCCACCGTTCTCCCGGGGCCCGTACACGACGATGTACGCGACCCGACCCTGGACCATTCGCCAGTACGCCGGCTTCTCGACCGCCGAGGCATCCAACGCGTTCTATCGGCGCAATCTCGCGATGGGCCAACAAGGCCTCTCGGTCGCGTTCGATCTCGCAACGCACCGGGGCTACGACAGCGACCACCCACGCGTGGCCGGCGATGTCGGAATGGCCGGGGTCGCGATCGACTCGATCGCCGACGTGCGCATCCTGTTCGACGGCATCCCGCTCGACCGGGTCTCGGTGTCGATGACGATGAACGGCGCGGTGTTGCCGATCCTGGC
>JAGQQZ010000119.1 GCA_020425915.1 Planctomycetota bacterium
CAAGGCGCGCGCGGCCGCGAGCGCGTGCTCCAGCCGCAGCCGATACAGTTCCTGCAACGTCTTGAGCCGGTCGTGGCGCCAGCGCATGCCTTCGCGCAGGTTGGGATCCCGGACGTAGATCTCCTCGACTCGACCGTGCACCTCGAGGTTGCGCACCGGCACGCCCACGTGACTCTGGAGTTCCTCGTGTTCGAGCTCGCGCTCCTCCCAGCCTGCGCTGACGACCGCGATGCCGCGCTGCAGCTCGACGCCCTGCAACGCGTTCAGCGTCGCCGAGAGGTTCGGTTGGCGACGCTGGGGTCCGAGGAAGATGATCCGCGGCTTGCTCACGCAGCGAAGATGCGAAGGTCCGTGCCGAAGCGATCACCGATCTCGCAGACCGTCGCGAGATCGGGGTGGCGAACGACGATCCAACCGTCGCCGGTCACGACCTTGCGCCAGTCGCGCCGCGGCGAACCGATCGGGACGAGGTCGATGTGCGCGACGTTCTCGCCGAACTCGGCCATCAGGTGGTCGAGGCCTTCGTAGCGACGGATCCGACCTGTTCCCTCGGCCCGCTTGAAGACCACGTTCGCGTAGTAGCGCTTCTCGAGGTTCTGGCGGATCGCGCCGGTGCACACGGCTTCGGCCCACCCACGGAACAGGTCGGCCTCGCACGAGTAGTTCATGACGTGCGTGAGGCGACCACCCGGCGAGCGGCCGCCGATCTCGCCGAACACGGCTTCGCCGTCCGGCTTGCGGAACCACTCCATGTGGGTGAACCCCGAGTCGAAGCCGAGCGCCTCGATGACCTTGTGCCCCATCGCGACGCCGCTCGCGACGTCGGGGTGCGCCAGGTCCCGCATGCAGATCGCCTGCGGACTGATCCACGGGTTCTGTCGTGCGGTCAGCGGACCGGGTCGATACCAGGCGACGTTCTCGAACAGGATCCGACCCTGCGAGCATACGGTGTCGTAGGTGTACTCCTCGCCCTCGATGAACTCCTCGACCGACACCTCCGGGACGTGCCCGATCATGATCAGCGCACGCTGGAGGTCATCCTCGTCGTCGATCCGATAGGTGTCCGCGGAGCCCGCGCCGGCAATCGGCTTGACGATCGCGGGATACCCCACCTGCTCGACGCCGGCGAACACCTCGTGCGCGGTCCGTGCTCGCGCGTGCCGCGGCGTCCGCACGCCAGCGGCGTCGAGCACCTGCTTCATGCGTTCCTTGTCGCGGAACGGAATGGTCTGCTCGACGGTCAGGCCGGGGATGCCCATGACCTCGCGGAGTCGTGCCGCGACGACCATGCCGGGTTCCCAGAGGCACTCGACGCGATCGACGGTGCGGCCGCGCATCCAAGTGCTGACTTCGCGGGCGACGTCCTCTTCCTGCCAGAGGCTGCGGACCTGGAGGTAGTCCGTGAGGGCCGCGGCGACTTCGGGCTTGAGGCCGGAACGGGGTTGGTCGCCGACGCCGAACACGCGGGCGCCGATGGCGGCGAGCCCACGGGTGAAGTGGGGCATGTCATCGGGGAAGCCCGGCGAGAGCATGACGACGTTCATTGGTGGAGAGGATGCGGGAAAGGTGTGGGGTGTTCAATTGTGTGGATGGATGAGGGCTTGGGGTGTCGGGTTTTTGGGAGGACCTCGGCCCGGGCTTGGAAACTGGCGGGAGCCGAGCCGGATTGCGTTGTGGGGCGCGCGCCGCGAAGCGAGGTGAGACGTGCGGGAAGTTTGGGGTGTGCTTGGCTCGCGAGCGCTCGGATCAAAGGCAAGACGTGGGGGCTCCCCTCGTTTGCCCCGTCACCTTCGCGCCG
>JAGQQZ010000120.1 GCA_020425915.1 Planctomycetota bacterium
ATCGTGACGCGCCAGCGCGCCGTGTTGCGCGGTCGCGCGGTCGTGTCGTTGGTGGCGAGGTCCACGTCGAACGTGCCGGTGTCGGTGATCGGCGACGGGACGTAGTCCATTCCGTAGAGGCGTGCCGTGTCGTCCAGGCCGCGCATGCCGACGCGCGGTGTGACGAGCGGCGTGTTGTGGAGCTTGACCCACGTGTACGGCACCGGCGTCGCGACGTATCCGACCTCGTAGTACATCTCCGTCGGAGCCGGTGAGTCACCGACGCCCTTCGCTGACGTGAACGGGTAGTAGCCCAGGTCCCCCGCCAACGCTCCACCGCGATCGACTCCGCCGGCGAGACAGTCCAACTGCAAGGTCGTCGGCGACGTCCCCACGGCGCCGTTGACGTTCCCGGTCAGGTCGACACCGAAGATCTGCAGCGTGATCGGCACGGCGAGGACGGAGGCACCGCTCGACACGTCGGTCTTGTAGCCGTAGACGCGGAACGTCGCGTCGAGCGAGTCCGAGTGGTCACCGTCTCCGTCCGGGTCACGCGGCGTCCACAGCCGTTCCGGATGCGTCACGACGCGTACGCCCGGGTGGCCGAGCGGGTCCTTGGCCGCGTCGGAGTAGTTTCGGATCGGCGGACACGGCAGCGCCTCGCCGTGCAGGTTCACGAACAGCGCGTTGCGGTACTTCCCCGGCGACACCGCCATGTCCTCGAGCAGGACCTGCAATGGCGGTTCGCTGAGGCTCTCGGTCCCGAGCGCGACGCGCGCGGCGTGCATCCGGCCCGCGATCGGCGCGCGCGTGCAGTGGTTGAAGCGATCCGCGATGGCGTGCGGCAGCGGATTGTCGGTGGCGTGGTAGCCGTTGACCTGGTTCCCGAAGTCGTCGCGGTAGTGACCCGAGAAGAAGTCGGGCGTGAACAGCCGGTCGCCGCTCGCCGTCTTGTTCGGGTACCAGTAGGCGAACGGCGCCGCCGCGTCGGCCGCGAACTTCACGTTCGTCAGCGGGCAGTATCGCTGGTCACGCCCGTAGCCGAATTCTGTGATCCAGTGCACCCGATACTCGAGGCCTCGGTTCGCGGACTCGATCCGACTGATCGCCGAATTCATCGCAGTCCGCGCGTCCTCGATCGTCATCGCCGTCGATGGTGCCGTCGCGAGTGCGAGCGCGTAGACGTCGTACACCTGCTTCGGCGGTGTCGCCTGCACCGGCAGGTGGATCACCGACCCGATCGACGCCGCGGTCACGCGGATCCCGCTTCGGAGTTGCGCGCGCACTCGGATGCGGACGTAGCGCATCAGCTCGCTCGACGGCACCGCCCGGACCTCGATCGAGCGCCACCAGATCCAGTCACCGTCGCGCTCGAGATTGCCGGACATCGTGTGGCCGGGGTCGACCGGCGAGCCACTGTCCAACAGCGTCGTCAGCACCGGGTTGTCGACGTCGTGATCGTCGAGAGCCTCGAGCAGGTTCGAGTCGCCGAGCGCGCCGCTCTCCACCCCGGACTGGATCTCGGCCATCATCGCGATCGCCTTCTGGTAGGCGAACACGCTGTCGTGGCTGATGCCGGTCTCGCGGTAGCTGATCGACATCTGCTGCAACATCACGAGCAGAGCCACGCCGACGATCGCGACCGCGGCGATCAGTTCGACGAAGCTCCACCCACCCTCGTCACGTACGGACCGGGTGCTGCGTGCGGTTGCTCGAATGTGGCTCGACAATGGGGATTCCTGCCGGATTCATCGACCACGCTCGGCCCGAGGCTGGAGCGGCCCGATCTCGCATCGGGACGCCGCATTGGCCAGAATCCCGACACGCCGATGAGCCCGAAACCCGCCAAGTCGAACCGGATCGCGTCCGCGATCGTCCTGCTCCGTGGCCAGGGGCCGTCGCTCGAGGTCTATCTGGCCGAGCGCGCCCCACAGCTCCGCTTCTTCGGCGGCTACCACGCGTTCATCGGCGGCGTCCGAGAGCCGATCGACGGACGCGACGACGCCGACGGCGACGACCGGACCGCGATGCGCAACTGCGCCCTGCGCGAGCTGTTCGAGGAGACCGGGGTGCTCGTCGACGCCGACATCCTCGCCGCGACGACGCCAGAACAGCGCGCCGCCGTGCGTCGCGACCTGCTCGACCTCGAGACGGGCACGGAGCGGTGGAACGAACTCCTGACGCACTCGAGCGGTGATGCCCGACTGCGAGAGTTCTGCCGGATCACGACGCCGCCCTTCGCCCCCGTTCGATACGCCACCGCGTTCTTCGTCGCCGAACTCCCGGCCGGCCAGGAGCCCGAGATCGTCTCGGGCGAGCTGGTCGGTGGAGGTTGGTGGAACGCAGCGGCCGCGCTCGAGGCGTGGCGGCGGGGCGAGATCCAGATCGTGCCACCCGCGCTGATCCTGTTGGAGTGCCTCGCCTCGGGCGACGTCGACCGATTCTGTGCGGAGGCCAAGGCTCGCACCGATCGCTACGCGGCCGGCGAACTGCACCACGTCCGGTTCTCTCCCGGCGTGCTCCTCGCACCCCTGGAGACCCCGACGATCCCGCCGGCGACGACGACGAACTGCCTGCTCGTCGGGACCGAGTCGATCTGGGTGATCGACCCTGCTTCGCACGACGCGACCGAGCACGAGCGGCTGTTCGCGATGTGCGACGAACTCACGCGCGACGGCGCACGGATCGCCGGTGTGCTGTCGACGCATCACCATCCGGATCACGTCGGTGGGATCGCGGCGGTCTGCCGGCGCTACGACGTCGAAGTCCGCGCGCACGAGATCACGCTCGCCAGGCTGCCCGACGGATGCCCACACGGCGAACCGCTGGCCGATGGCGACCGGATCGACCTCGGCCGGGCACCCGATGGTTCCGACGGATGGGAGCTCGAAGCGCTCTTCACGCCGGGGCACGACCGCGGCCATCTCTGCTTCCGTGAGACCCGCTACGGCGCGCTCGTCGCAGGCGACATGGTGTCGACGATCTCGACGATCATGATCGACCCACCCGAAGGCCATCTCGCGACCTACGTGGGCAGCCTCGAGCGCCTCGCGGCGCTCTCGATCGGTACGCTCTACCCTGCGCACGGCCCAGCCGTGCGGGAAGGCAATCGCGTGCTCGACCGGTTCCTCACACACCGTCGGGCGCGCGAGGAGTCACTCGTCGCCGCGCTGGCTACGGGGCTCGGCACGATCGAAGAACTCGTGCCGGTCGTGTATTCGGACACCGACCCGCGCATGCACGCCTACGCGAGCCGCTCCCTCCGTGCCGGGCTCGACAAGCTCTGCGAAGAGGGACGCGCGCGCCAGCAGGGTGACCGCTGGAGTGCGATCGTGTGATCGATCAGCCGCCCGGCTTGAACGCGCGCGGCAGGCGGTAGCGACTCAGGAGATCGGACAACCGCGTGTAGGCATCCGGGTCGTAGTGGATCTCGATCGGATCGGTCGTGCCGACCAGCTGGGCGCCGCCGTTCACGACCAGGGATCCGTACAGATAGAACAGTCCCTCGACGCGGAGGTTGCCGTTCACGTAGAGCATACCGCGGATCTTCGTCGTCGAGGTCGACGTCAAGGTCAGGTCGCCATCGACGACGACGAGACCGTTGTCGATCGCCATCCCGTCGGCATCCGTCGTGTCGTTCGTGAACGCGACGATCGAATCCTGCGCCTCGAGCACGCTGCCGGGCGGCCGGCGCTCGATCACGACGTCGCTGTACGCGATCAGGTCCGACATCGGCATCGAGAAGATCGCCTCCGGCGACGCGTCGAAGCCGACGATCTTGGTCTCGGCCGGGGTTCCCGTCACCGTCGAGGTGATGATGCCGAGCAGCCCACCGGTCAGGTCGGACGCGAGCGCGGGCAGGCCACCGCCGTCGATGACGACCTTGTCGCTCATGTCGAGGTTCGAGACGTTGGGCAGATTGAGCGCGGCGATCGCAGGCAGTGAGAACTCGACGCCGCGCATCTCGGTCGACATCGCCGTCGACAACATGACACGGTTCGGCTCGTGGTCGAACGGAACCTCGTCGGAGTTGCGACGGTAGACGAACGCCCGCACGCCTACGTCCCACACGGTGCCGGCGGTGGACATGCCGAGCTGCGTCGACACGTCCTCGACGTCCTCGTGCCGCACCTCGTACCGCCCCCACAGATTCCCATCGATCGGAAACTCGCGCACGATCCCCACGGCCTGGTCGATCGTGTCGAACAACGGGGGATCCGCGGCCTCGTCGAGCTGCGGCGAGAAGTTCACGACCGGCTGCGAGTCCTGGCGACGGAACCAGCTGACGGCCTCGACGAGCCCCGAGCGCGCGAAGTTGTCGGCCAGTGCCTCGCGGCCGTAGCGAACCGAGTGGTCCTTGCGGTGCGCGGCGAGGAAGATCGAGTGGGAGACGATCATCCCCGAGGTGATGACGACGAACAGCAACGCCCAGACGAGCGCGCTGCCCCGTTCCGAGTCAGCCGAGCGGTAGTGCACGAAGGCGGCATCGACCTCCGACCGTTGCGAACTTGAGCAACTGTCTCGAAACGAGACGGGTCAGAGCAGCAGCGCGTTGACGCTGCCTCCCGGCAACGCGTCGAGACACATGCGCTGCAGCTCGCGACGCTCGTCACGGTCCGCTGCCGACGCGAACACGTAGAGCTTCCACAGCCGCGGATACGACGCCTGCAGATCGCGCAACCTCGGCACGTCGTCGGCGATATCGGCCAGCTCGACGATGCGGCCCGACTCGCCCGGGATGCGAACGAGCGTGCGCGCTTCCTTCAGCTGCATGCGCCGCGCCGGGCAGTACATCGTGATGTCGACGTCGTGACCGAACCGAGACCTCGCCTCGGCCTCGCGCTCGGCCTCCCAGGCCAGGCGTGCCTCGGGAGCACCGGGGCGGAACCACGTGTCGAGCAACTCCTGTTGGACGGCCTCGTTCAAGTAGAACGGCAGCACCAGGACCCGCTTGGGCAGCGCACGGCGGCGGAAGCGCTCGACGTAGCGACCGAGCCGTTCGGTGTCGGCCGCGGAATCGAGCTGCGCCCGCTCGAGCTGACCGAGCAACGATTCGTCGGTGCTGCTCTGCAGCGCCTCCGCAGTCAGCGCCCCGCCCCGCAACGCCAACTCGACCATCCGCGCGAGCAGCGCCCCGGCGGCGATCTTCGCGTGGTGGTAGTAGACCCGCTCGCTGAAGTGGTAGCGGATCTCGAGCACGCGAGTCAGCTCGGAGACGATGTCCTCGCGCAGCATTCCCTGCTTGGCGCAGTCGACGAACATGCGCTCGGAGCCGCGATCGATGCGGAAGTACTCGCGGACCCGATCGTCGTATCGCAGCTCCAGCCCGGTGTAGTGCGCATCCCGGCGAAGGTAGTCGAGCAGGTCGGCGTCGATCGTATCGGACAGCATCTGCCGGCAGAAGGCGGGCAGGTCGGTCCCTCCCGCGCCCAGCACGTCGAGCACGGCGTCTCGCACACCGAGTCGTTCGAGCACGGCGCCGATCTCGGTGTCGCCGAACGCCGCGCGGTAGCGATCCGCGACGTCGTGGCGCGGCAGCAGCCCGGTCTGATCCTCGATGTTGTGACCGAACGGGATGTGCGTCACGTCGTGGACCAGAGCGGCGATCCGGATCAACCGCCGTTCGGCGTCGTCGACCCGACGGCAATCCGATGGCGATCGCGCCGCGTTCCGATTCGCGGCGGCGACGAACTGCTCGACCATGTGCAGCACGCCGATGCTGTGCTCGAAGCGGGTGTGCACCGCTCCCGGGAACACGAGGGAGGCCGTGCCGAGTTGCTTGATCCCGCGCAGTCTCTGGAACTGGGCGGTGTCGA
>JAGQQZ010000121.1 GCA_020425915.1 Planctomycetota bacterium
TCGACGACGCGACCGCGGCGCTTGGCGTCGTCACCCACTCGTCGGGCAACCACGCGGCGGCCCTGGCTCGAGCCGCGCGCGCGCGCGGGATCCCCGCGCGCGTCGTGATGCCGCACACCGCGCCCGCGGTGAAGCGGCGCGCGGTCGAGGGCTACGGCGCCGAGATCACGTTCTGCGAGCCGGTCACCGAGGCGCGAGAGGCGGCATGCGCCGAGATCGCGTCGCGGACGGGGGCGTTCGTCGTGCCTCCGTTCGATCACCCGTGGACGATTGCGGGCCAGGGCACCGTCGGCCTCGAGCTACACGAGCAGGTTGCGGATCTCGACGCGATCATCACGCCGGTCGGCGGCGGTGGGCTGTTGAGTGGCGTGGCACTGGCGTTCGAACGGCTGGCTCCCGGCGTCGAAGTGTTCGGTGCCGAGGCAGCGGCCGCCGACACCGCATCGCGTTCCCTGGCGCGCGGCGAGCGCGTCCCGGCCGGCAACCCGACGACCGTGTGCGACGGTCTGCGCACAGGTCTCGGCGAGCTGACGTTCCCGATCGTCCGACGTCTCGTCGAGCGGGTGTTCGCGGTCCCCGAGGACGAGATCGTCGCCGCGATGCGGCTGACGTGGGAACGGACCAAGCTCGTCGTCGAGGCGTCGAGCGCGGTCGCGATCGCCGCGATTCTCGCGTATCCCGAAACGTTTCGGGGCAAGCGCGTTGGCGTCGTCGTCACCGGCGGTAACGTCGACCTCGACGCCCTCCCGTGGTAGACGCCCCGACCGAATCGACCGCACGTCCGACCCGCCGCGAGCAGCTCCATGCGCTCCTGGTCGCGTTCGTGTGTGCGATCGTCTACCTCGGTCCGAGCCTGTTGCCGGGCCGCAGCCTCGTCCCGTATCCGCCCGAGTACCACGAGCCGCGGATGTCGGAGGCGCTCGAAGCCGGCATGTCGGTCGCCGAGATCGGTCGCGGCAACCTGTCGATGGGCGACAAGTACAACCAGTCGCTGATGTGGGACCGCGTCATCGAGCAGCGCTTCCGCGCCGGTGAGTTCCCGCTCTGGACACGCGACATCGGCGGCGGGGCGCCGTTCGTCCCGCAGATGGGGCAGCCGTACGAACCCTGGAACCTGCTGCTGTTCGTCTGGTCGTCCACCGAGTGGTACGGACCGGTCGTGCTGCTGCAGCTCGTCCTGATCGGATGGTTCGCCTATCGCTTCTTCCGGCGCGTCGACTGTCGACACGTGAGTTCGCTGTTCGGCATCGTCGTCGTGCTGCTCGGGCTGTGGATGCAGGGGCGCATCCACCAGAACGTCGTGATCTCGGCGGCGCTGCCGCTGTTCTTCATGCTGTCGTGCATCCACGACATGTTCGGGGGGAAGCGGATCTTGCGCGCGATCGGCGTGTTCGCGATCGGGGCCGGTCTGACCTGGTCCGCGGGATTCGCGCCGGTGAGCCTGCAGATCACCTACCTGTGCATCGCGTTCGGGATCACGCTGGCGATCGTGCGGCGCCGAGTCCGTCCGCTCGTGTTCGTCGGCCTCGGGCTCGCGCTGGGCGCGGTCGTGGCGCTGGCGCAGATGATCCCGGTCCTCCTCGCCGCCGCCGAGTCGGCGCGCGAACAACCGACGGCCGATCACCTCGCGCGGCTGGGCGCGGACTTCGCGAACCTGCTGTCGATGCTCTGGCCCGACCTGCTGTTCTGGCCGGATCCCGGCGCGATGTCCGGTGGGAACTCGCTGATGTCGTTGCTCTGGCTCGATGCGTTGCTGCCGCAGCCGGGCGTCCCGTTGCCGGATCTCAACTACACCGAGATGGTGTTCAGCACCGGGCTCGTGTCGACGATCGGGATCGCGGGATTGATCGGACGCGGGGCCGCGGTGCGGGAGCGGGCGCCGTTCCTGATCCTGTTCGCACTCGTCGTGGTGCTGGGTCTGGGGCTCGCGAGCGGAACCTCGCCGTTCCTCGAACTCTCCGCCGCGATCCCGGGCGCGCGCGCCGGCGACCTGCGGCGATTCCTGTTCGCGGTGTACGTCGGCATGGCGATCCTCTCGACGTTCGGCGTCGATCGGATCGTGCGCTCGGGCCGCAGCACGTCGCCACGTGTGATCGCGGCGATCGCCGCGATCGGCAGCCTCGTGCTGCTCTGGTTCGCTTCCGGCACCGAGGAGCAGCTCACGACGCGATTCGCCGAGCGTCTCGTCGACCGCTACGGCGCTTTCGCCGAGCTCACCATCGA
>JAGQQZ010000122.1 GCA_020425915.1 Planctomycetota bacterium
CCTTCGCGCTGAGCGTCCGATCCATCGCACCGAGCGTGACCGTGAAGTTGACGCTCTTCTTGCCCTCGGGCACGCCCTCGCCGGTGTAGACCTCGAACAGTTCGACGTCGCGAACGAGCTTCTTGCCGCACTCGGCCAGGAACTTCGCGATCACGCCGACGTGGACGCCTCGATCGACGAGCAGCGCGACGTCGACCGGCTGCGGCGGGAACGGCGAGATCGGCTCGTAGCGCAGGTCCTGCCGTTCGCTGCGCAGCATCGCGCGGACGTCGAGAGTCGCGAGCGCGGTCCCGAGCGGGAGCCTGAGTGCACGTGCGACCTCGGGGTGGACGCAACCGACGTAGCCGATCGCGTGGCCGTTGCGCACGACGCGGACGTTCTTGCTCGGGTGCATCCAGCCGAGCGAGTCGCCGAACGGTTCCTCGATCTCGGCAGGGAATCCGGTGCGCGCGAGCACGGTCTCGATCGCGGATCGAAGCTCGGCGTACGGGTGCGCACCCGAACGACGGGTCCACGCGAAGCTGACCTCGCGGACCTCGTGCGGCAATCCGTCGGGGTCACGCGTCTCGGGGTGGTAGCCGCGGCCCTCCTCCATGAGTCGGATCTCGTCGCCGGCTTGGTGCTCCAGGTTCAGCTGGAGCGAGGCGAGCAGGCTCGGTGCGACGTGGCGCCGCATCTTCGAGTTCTCCGGCGCGACCGGGTTGGTGACGCCCGTGTGTGGCGTGTCGAGGTCGCGGCACGCCGCGAGCACGGCGTCCGGCACGAAGCTGTAGTTGTAGACCTCGTGGCAGCCGAGCTCACCCGCGCCCGTGCGCATGAGTTGGCGCACCAGGTACAACTCCGGGTCTCGCACCGGGGGTTCGATCGCGGAGACCAAGGGCTGTTCCGGGATGTTGTCGTAGCGGAACATCCGCCCGACCTCCTCGATCAGGTCGTCCTCGATCGTCACGTCCTTGGTCGCGCGGAACGACGGCACGTCGACGTCGAAGCCCTCATCCGTGGCCGTCACGCCGAACTCGAGGCTCTCGAGGATCTTCGTGACCTCCGGATCCGGGATCTCGTGGCCGAGCTTGAGGTCCAGACGCGCGCGACGCAGCGCGATACGGCGTGGCTCGTAGCGCCATTCGGCCGGATCGACGACCGGACCCGCCGCGCGCGCGCCAGGGCAGAGTTCGCCGATCAGCGTCAGGAACCGGTGCACCGCGATCTCGGCGTTGGCCGGGTCGAGCGCCTTCTCGAACCGCGCGCTCGAGTCGGTGCGCAGACCGAGCGCGGTGCTCGTGCGGCGGATCGTCGCCGGGTGGAAGTTGGCCGACTCGAGGAACAGGTCGGTCGTGTCGTCGGCGACGGCCGAGCCCTCCCCACCCATGATCCCGGCGACGGCCACCGGGGCATCGCCCGAGGTGATCAGCAGATCGGTGTCGCGCAGCTTGCGGTCCTGCCCGTCGAGCGTCGTCATCGTCTCGCCGGACTTCGCGAACCGCACGCGGATCCCGCTGGGGTCGAGTTGGCGCAGGTCGAACGCGTGCATCGGCTGGCCGAGCTCGAGCATGACGAAGTTCGTCAGGTCGACGCTGAGGTCGATCGAGCGCTGGCCGACGGCCTGGAGCAGGTAGCGCATCCAATCCGGCGTGCGCGTCATCCGCAGGCCCTGGATCACCACGCCGAGGTATCGCGGGCAGGCCGCCGGATCGTCGATGACGATGTCGAGGGTCTGGCCGGCGTCCGGCAGCTTGACCGGACGGTGGAGCTTCTTCGGCGTGCGCCCGTAGATCGCGCCGAGTTCGCGCGCGATGCCGTAGTGCCCCCAGAGGTCCGGCCGATGGTTGATCGACTTGTTGTCGATCTCGAGCACGTGGTCGAGGACGTCGTGGTGCGCGGCGAACTTGGTGCCGACCGGCGCGTCGTCGGCGAGGACCATGATGCCGTGGCTCTCGTCGCTGAGTCCGAGTTCCTTC
>JAGQQZ010000123.1 GCA_020425915.1 Planctomycetota bacterium
CACGACCGAGGCGATCCCGAAGATGATGCCGAGCGCCGTGAGGAACGACCGCAGCTTGTGGCGGGCGAGATTGCGAATGGCCTCACGGCAGAGTTCGACGACGATCATGCGGCACCTCGCTCGTCGGTCTCGACCCGGCCGTCTCGTAGCGCGACCCGACGCGGCGCGGCGCGTGCGATCTCGAGGTCGTGCGTGATCATGACGAGTGTCCGACCGGCTTGATGCAGTTCCTCGAGCAGGTCCAGGATGTCGCGCGTCGTGCGAGAGTCGAGGTTACCGGTGGGTTCGTCGGCGAGGATCAGCGCTGGGTCGATCGAGAGGGCACGCGCAACGGCGACGCGTTGGCATTCGCCGCCGGACAACTCGTTCGGCATGTGATCCACTCGGTGTCCGAGCCCCACCCGATTCGCGAACGCCAGGCAGCGCTCTCGGCGCTCGGTCCGGCCGACCCTCGCATAGAACAACGGCAACTCGATGTTCTCGATCACGGTCAGGTGGGAAACGAGGTGGAACGACTGGAACACGAATCCGATGTGCGTGTTGCGGATCCGGGACAGCCGTTGGTCGTCGACGGAGGAAACGTCCTCGCCCGCGAGCAGATAGCGGCCGCTCGTCGGTCGATCGAGGCAGCCGAGGATGTTCAGCAGGGTCGACTTGCCCGAACCGGAGGGGCCGATGATTGCGACGTACTCGCCCTCGTCGACCCGAAGATCAACGTTGGCGAGAGCGCACACCGGGTTGTCACGCGTGCCGTAGGTGCGCGTGATCCCCTCGAGGTCGAGGACCGAAGCGGGGCCGTTCTCGCTCATTGACCTTCGGCCTGAGGCTCGGCTCCCGACATTCCGTTGGTCTCGCCGGTCGAGTCCTTCGTGGTCTGCTCCTCGTCGGTGACCGTACCCGTGGGCAGCAACGGGTTGTAGAGCAACACACGGTCGCCGACCTCGAGCCCGGAGAGCACTTCGACGTAGTTGTCGTTGCTGATCCCCACCTCGATCGTTCGGCGTTCGTGCGCACCCTTCACGTCGACCACGTAGCAGTACTGCACTTCGCCGTCGAGTCCGACGGACTGCAAGGGGACGTGGAGCACGTCGGCCTTCCGGTCGATGAAGATCTCGACGCGCGCGCTGATCCCCGGCTTGAGGTCCAGTCCCTTGGTGTCGGTCAGCGTGGTGTCGACGTCGAACACCTTGACCTCGTTGTCGTCGCCCCAGCGGTCGCGCGTCCCTGCGATCTGCGCGACGCGCGTGACCTCGGCTTCGAGCACCTTGCCGGGGTAGGTGTCCATCGTGATGTGGACCTTCTGGCCGACGGCGACCTTGTTGATGTCCGCTTCGTGGACCTTCACCTTCACCTGCATGACGCGCAGGTCCGGGATCGTGATGATCGTGTTTCCGCTCCAGACCGACGAACCGATCCGGATCTCGCCGCGCATCCACGGCTGGCTCGGATCGCCGTAGAACACGATCCCCGGCACCGGGGCGGTGAGATCCATCTTGTCGAGTTGCTCACGGCGATCGGTGAGTTGCTTGGTCAGCTTGTTCACGCGCTCCTGGGCGCTGGCCACCGAGTTCTCGCGTTGGCCGAGCTGGGACTTCGCGCGCTTCTTGGCCGTGTCGAGGTCGCGTTCCGCCTTGCGCACGGCGACCTCCTTGTCGGCGAGCGAGATCGGGAACGTGTACTTGTCGAACAGCTCCAGATCGAGCAGCGCGCCGTCTCGCTGGACGAGCGACTTCTCGTACTCGAGCTGGTGGTCTTCCAACTCGGTGCGCTTGATGTAGTTCTGTTCGACGAGTCGCGTCGAGTCCTCGAGCCGCTTCTTCGCGCGGGACAGGTTGGTCTCCATGTCCTTGATCTTGATCGTCAGGCCACGGCGCTCCTGCTTCGCATCGCCGTCTCGGTAGCGCTCGAGGTCCTTCCGCGCGCGCTCGAGATCCATCTCGGCTTTCTCGACGGACGTCAGGTTGTCGGTTCGCTGGATCTCGAGTTCGGTGGTCGCGGTCTCGAGCGCCGTCTTCGCTTGCGTGTTTTCGAGTTCGAGTGACTCGACCGCCTCGACGAGCTTCTCCTTGTCGAGCTTCGCGACCACGTCGCCTTCTTCGACGAGTGTGCCCTCTTCGATCAGCCAGGTGATCTTCGCCTCGCCACGCGCCTCGGGCTTGACCTTCTTGGATTCCTTGGCGACGAGCGTTCCGTTCTCCTTCAACGTGACGACGAGTTCGCCGCGTGAAACGGTGTACACCGATTCGGTTCCCTCGGTGTGATCGGTCGCAGCCGCGCCGTCCCCGGCGGCCCAGAGCCAAACGGCGACGACGATCGCGAGCGCGGAACCCGTCCAGATCAGAGTCTTCATTGCCACATCCCGTTTCCGTCGATGAACAGCAGGCCGAGGTCGCGCAGCAGCGAGAGCCGTCCGATGAAGTGGTCCACCTTCAAACGGATCAACGCGTTCTGAGCGTCGATCAACGCTTGGCGTGCTTCGAGCAGGTCACGGTTGTCGAGGTCGCCCGATTCGAATCGGATCTCGCTGACCGTCACGGCCCGGCGTTCCTGCTCGATGAGTTGCTGTTGGAGTTCGATCGACCGTTCGGTGCTCTTGAGCTGCCTGAGCTGGTTGGCCAGGTCGATCTCGAGTTGGTCGAGCAGTTCGCGGTAGTCGCGCTCGGCCTGGCCGAGGCTGATCAGTGCGTTGCGGTACGAGTTCCGCTGCGGCAGGCGCTGCAACGGAATCGACATCGAGAGTCCGGCCGAAGCCGACCAGTTGTCCGCGCCCGCATCGCCGAAATTGTCGGATTCGTCGGACAGCGAGTAGTCGACCGAGAGGTCGAGGTCCGGGAGGAATGCGTTCCTTGCGATCCGCACTGCCCGCCGCGCGTCTTCGATCTGTTGCCGTTGCGTCCGCAGGTCGATCCGGTTCACCCTTGCCGCGTCGAATGCGTCGGCTGCGTCGACGTCGATCGGTACGAACTCCGGTTCCTGTTCCGCGATCGCGATCTGGACCTCGATCGGCAGGCCGAGCGTGATCTTGAACTGATCGACCGTGCGATCGAAGTTGGCGCGTGCGTTGACCAGTGAGTTCTCCGCGAGGAGTTCACGGCGGCGGGCGCGGAACACCTCCTGCTCGGACTGGCGATCGGTCTCGTAGAGGCCTTCGGCCTTCTGCCGGTCGAACACGGCCTGGTCGTAGTTGGCCTCCTCGTTGGCGAGCGTCTGCCGTTCGCTGAGCAGGTTGAAGTAGTCCCGTGCGATGTCGATGGAGAACTGTTCGCGGAACAGCTCGAAGCCGCGGACCGCGTAGACCAAGCTGCGCTGGGCCTGGGTCCACGCCTCGTGCGAGATCTCGTATCCCGCGCCACGTAGCAAGGGCTGCGTGACGGAGATGTCCAACGACGTGCCGTAGTTCCGGGTGGCGGTTCCTTCGATGCGACTCGAAGACAGCGAGGGGCCGATCGAGAAGCTGCCTCCGGTCGGGAGGATTTGACTCAGCGAGAGCGACGACGCCTGCGCCTGCGACTTGTTGTCCGATCCCTCGGCGTCGGTCCAGATGGAACTGACGGTCCAATTGAGCTGCGGCCCGAAGTCGAAGCGCGTCAGCGTGTAGCCGAGCGTCTGGCTGTAGAGCGACTCGAATCTCGACTTGTAGTCGCGGTTGAAGTTCACGCCGATCTCGAGCGCGGTCGCGAGGTCGACGACGATCGCACCCTCGTCGTCCTTGGCGAGCGTGTCGAGTCGCGCGACGTCACCCTCAGGGGCGTCGCGCTCGACCGGCTCCGCCCGGTCTCGACCGTCCCCCGGTTGGGAGAGACTCGAGCGCCGGTCGTGCTCGAGGTCGTCCTGCTCGCCGGCCAGCAGTACGCCGACCTCCCGGTCGGCGTCCTCGACGTACCATGCAGCGGAGCACGACGTCAGCGCGGCCACGGCCAGCGCCGCGGTCGAGGTCCTTCTCGCGATCATCGGGGTGGGGCAGGCCTCCGTGGGATCTTCCGGGCGTGGCTAACAGGATAGAGAGACGGCGGCGACCGTGGACGTCAGCATGGAAATATTCCTCGATCGACCAGATCTGAGTGCGGTTAACCGAATTCCAGAAGCCTCGAATCGTGTGAAACCCGCGAGTTCGTTCGGACGAACGTGAAACTGGCCGCGAGGTTGTGCCTCTTCGGTCGCACGGGCGCGGGCCCGTCACTCCATCGAGTGCTTTCCTTCCGTGAGGGTCGGTCTCCTCCCCGGAGCCTCGGAGGCTCCGGCGCCGACCTCGGCCGCGGTGTTCGGGATCTGTCAGAATCCGAGCGCCGCGGCTTTTTCGTACGTGCAGGTGACGGAGCGCGGGCGAGCCTGCAGGAAACTGCAGGCTCGGGACGCGCGATCCGACCGACGCTCGTCGGCGAACGAGACGCCCGTGGACGCTCGAGTCCTGAGGGTTAGCATCATCCGTCTATGCGTCAGGACAAGGTTCTCGGCGAGTTCATCGTCAACGGAAACCGGCAACAAACTGCATTCGCGCCGCACAAGACCCTTCTCGAGGTGTTGCGCGAGGATCTCGAGCTGACCGGCACGAAGCACGGCTGCGAGCTCGGCGAATGTGGGGCGTGCACGGTGCTGGTCGATGGCAAGCCGGTGTTGTCGTGCCTCGTGCTCGCGCTCGAGGCGCAGGGTCGCGCGATCGACACGATCGAGGGTGTCGCCGATGGCCCGAACCTGCACCCGTTGCAGGACGCCTTCGCCGAACTCAACGGCTCGCAGTGTGGGTACTGCTCGGCCGGGGTGATCCTGACAGCGCGCAAGCTGCTCGAGTCGAAGCCGAACCCGACCCGCGACGAGATCAAGCGAGCGCTCGGTGGCAACATCTGTCGTTGCACCGGGTACATCAAGATCTTCGAAGCCGTCGAACTCGCGGCCGCCAAGCTGCGCGGCGAAGACGCGCAGCCGACCAAGGAGACCCTGTATGGCCACTGAGGACGGCAAGACGACGGACGATCGCTACTACCGCCACGACGCCGACGCCAAGGACCTCTCGGTCGTCGGGCACCCTTGGCGCAAGATCGATGCGCGTCATCAGGTCACGGGCCAGCGCAAGTACGCAGGCGACCTGAGCTTCCCGCGCATGCTGCACATGAAGCTGCTGCGCTCGACGGTCGCGCACGCGAACATCAAGTCGATCGACACGTCGAAGGCGGAGGCGCTGGAAGGCGTGCGCGGCGTGCTCGTCGGCACCGAGCTCCCGGTGCCGTTCGGCATCCTGCCGGTGAGTCAGGACGAGCACACCCTCTGCTTCGACAAGGTGCGCTTCATCGGCGATCCGGTCGTCGCAATCGCGGCCGAGGATCCCGATACCGCCTGGGAGGCCTGCCGTCTCGTCGAAATCGAGTACGAAGAGCTCGAGACGATCACCGACATCTTCAAGGCGCACGAGACGCCCGAGCCTCGCATTCACGACTACGGCAAGGGTGGCGGCAACTTCCACCGCCAGGAGAACCTCGAGTTCGGCGACCTGGAACAGGGCTTCGCGGACTCGAAGCACGTGCGCGAGGACCTGTTCTTCTTCGGTGGCAACACGCACCTGCCGCTCGAGGAGCACGCGACGGTCGCGGTGTTCGATCCCGATGGCAAGCTGCACGTCCTGAGCTCGACCCAGACGCCGCACTACCTGCATCGAGCGCTGACCAAGGTCCTGCACGAACACGTTCCGGGTCACAAGATCCGGGTCGTCGCCTGTCCGAACGGCGGCGGCTTCGGCGGCAAGAGCGATCCGTTCAACCACGAGATCGCCGCGGCGGCGTTGGCGATCAAGACCGGTCGTCCGGTGAAGGTCGAGCTGACTCGCGAGGAGGTCTTCTACTGCCATCGCGGACGCCACCCGGTGCTGATGAAGTCGAAGATCGGCGTCGACGCGACCGGTCGGATCAAGGCACTCGACTTCGAGAGCTACCTCGACGGTGGGGCTTACGGTTCGTACGGAACCGCGAGCACGTTCTACACCGGCGCGCTGCAGACCGTGACCTACGCGGTCGAGAACTACCACTTCCGCGGCGCGCGCTACTTCACGAACAAGGCACCCTGTGGTCCCAAGCGCGGCCACGGCACG
>JAGQQZ010000124.1 GCA_020425915.1 Planctomycetota bacterium
CGCAGGGCGGCCGAACGACGGCGACGCGGCGACGGAGGGCGCCTCCTGTCGTTGCGAGCCCGAGTGAGGGCCGCCACGCACTCCCACCCACCAACCATCCCCTGCATCCGACCTACTGCGTACTCAAGTGCAACTCCGGCTTCTCTGCCTCGCCCCGCCGAACATCCAGCCGCAACCCTCGCATCGCATCCGCGAGCGCCCTGTCGACCACGAGCACCGTCCGCGCGTCCACGACGAAGCCCAGATCGCCACGACGCTCGTCGTCCGGGCGGAGCTCGATCCGACGCGCACGCCGCAACAGCCGGATCGCCGTGATGTCACGACCTCCGCGCCGCGCGATCAACTCCGACAGGTAGCGCAGCGCGCGGTCGGTGACTTCGAACATGGACGACCTCCGTTTGCAATTCACATGCCAGCCGCGCACCACGGCGACGACGTCCTCATCCACCCTCCACCGAACGCGCCAGTGAACTGAGCACATCACGCAGCACATCGGCACCTTTCGCGATGTGGTCTGGTTCGGCGTGCTCTTCGCGAGCATGGCTGATGCCCTTCCGACAGGGCACGAACAGCATGCCGACGGGAATGCGGCCGTTCGACCGCTCCGCCAGCCCGACCACGACCGCGTCGTGACCCGCTCCGCTCGTCAACTCGGCGTTCGAGTAGCCGAGCCGGTCCGCGGCGTCGCCGAGCTTCGCGCGGATGTCCGCATCGAGTGACCCCAGACCTGGGGCCCCATCGGTCTGCTCGATCGAAGCCTTGACCCCGAACTCCTTGGCCGTGCGCCAGATCTCACGCAGCACCTCGGCCGCGTACGCGTCCATGAACTCATCGCTGGACGACATGATGTCGAGCGTGAAGTAGGCCATCCCGCTGACCTTCGTGACCGAGTTGCCGTGGACGCTCGGGAACTTCCGGTCGATCTCGGGGTCCGCGTTGATGATCCCGACGGTCTGCGTGAATTCCTCGCCGCCACGTCGTCGCGACTCGGCGAGCGCGTCGATCCGCGTCAGGATGTGCGCGAGCGCGAGGTTCGAGTCGTTGCGGTAGGTCGTCCCCATCGGCGTCGCGCCGGAGTGATCGAACCGCCCCTCGAGCACGACCAGGAACCGTCGGTCACCCGCGATGCTCGTCACGATTCCGAGGTCGTGGCGCTCGCGCTCGAGCCGCACGCCCTGCTCGATGTGGAGCTCGAGGTAGCCACGGATCGACTCGATGTAGACGTCGTCGAACGACGGCCGACACTCGTCGATGTAGGACGGGTCGAACCCCTGTTGCACGATCGCATCGCGCAGGGATACGCCGCCGTAGACGTTGTGCAGGATGTGGGTCTCGGAGCAACCGAACGCGGCCGAACTCCCCTTGTAGACCGCGTTGTAGGTGTGCTCCTCGCCGCGCCAGACGACGAGGTCGACCCCCGCCGGCAGTTCCTCGGCCTGGTCGACGAGCATGCGCAGCGCCTCGAGCCCGGCGACGACGCCCGCCGCGCCGTCGTAGTTGCCGCCGTGCGGAACGGAGTCGAGGTGGGATCCGACGAGGACGCGCTGCCGGTGCATTCCCGGCAGCGACATCACGAGGTTGCCGATCGGGTCGTACCGCCCTTCGAGTCCGAACGACTCTCCCTCCGACCGCACGTAGGCGATCGCTGCCGATTCCTCGTCGGTCCAGGCGATCCGACTGATCGAGCCGTCCGGCTGCCCGCCGATGCCGGCGAGCCGACCGAAGTGGTTCTCGATCCGGTCGGCGGTCGAGAGGATCTCGTTGGAGATGCGGTCTTGGATGCGCGATGGGTTCATGTTCCGAGCGAGACTTCGAGGTGGGCACGAGCGGCGTCCGCCGCCACCGCCGGGATGTCTCGAGCGACGAGCTGGCGGTGGATGATCTGCACGCCGAGAAGATGGTTGATGATCGCATCGAGTTGGACGAGGTCGGCACGTGGCAGCTCGCCGCGGTCGTGCGCGTCGAGCAGCTGGCGAACGCCGGCCACGTCGAGCAAGCCGGCCTCCGCGATCGCCGCGTCCGACAGGAACTCGCGGGTCATCGAAGCCAACGCCGCCCGCTTGCGCGGATCCGTGTGCGCCGGTGGAGCCATGAACGCGAACTTCTCCCGCTCGTAGAGTTCGCGCGGCAGGACACCCTTCATCGCTTCCCGCAACACGTACTTCTCGGTCCGAGCGCGGATCCGCATGTGCGGTGGAACCCGCGCCGCGAACTCCGCGAGATGGTGGTCGAGGAACGCCGGACGCGCCTCCATGGAGTTCGCCATGTCGACGCGGTCGCCACCCCAGGTCAGGATCTGCCCCTCGAGCATTGTCTTGATCCACACGTACTGCGCGACGTCCAGCGGGTGACGCCCGCGGATCGCACCCGGGTCGAGCTTTGCCGCGATCGCTTCGCCCGGACGGTAGCCCTCGAGGCGTCGCCGGCGATCGGGGTTCACGAGCGGGAGCACGCGACGGGAGCTGTCGAGCCACGGCTGCAGGCACGTCGGCGTGAAACCACACAACGCCGTCAGCGCCTCGTCCTCGTAGTCCTGCGACGGCAACATCGCGCCACGGAACACCGCGTTCGAGTCGACCAACGCCCGCTCCATCGCGGCGCGCTCGTCGGCCGGCAGATGGTCGAGCCCGTGCTGGAACAGGTCGCGGCGAAAGCTCGGGTAGCCGGCGAACAGCTCGTCGGA
>JAGQQZ010000007.1 GCA_020425915.1 Planctomycetota bacterium
CCGACCGGTTCGAACTCGATGTCGAATTCGCAGTCGCGAGCACCGGCGGGGGATTCCTCGACGAGTTCATCGTCGACTGGCACGACTTCTTCGGCTTCCCCAACCACGGCCGCGACACGGCGCCGAAGGATCAGTTCGTCGTCCGCGCCGAACGCGCCGGGAACGTCGCCTTCGAGGTCGAGGAGCGCAGCCTCGCCCTGCTCGACCTGCCGGTGCGCGCGGCTTGGACGCTGCGCGAGCCGGACGCGGACCTGCCGCTGGCGATCGCGGCGCGGCTCGGCGTCGAGCTCCCGATCGGCGACGACGCGCGCGGCTACGGCAACGGCGGTGTCGACCTCTCGATCGGACTCGCCGCGGACTACCGGACCGAGTGGTTGGGCTGGACCGCGCACGTCGGCCACACGTTCGTGGAGACACCCGACCTGGCCGAGTCCGCGGGGCTCGAGTTCGCCGACGTCACGACGTTCGGCGTCGGCGTCGAGGTTCCGATGACCGACGACTGGCACGGGATCGTGCAGTTCGACGCCGAGACGTCGACGCTGCGCGAACTCGACTTCGCCCGCGTCTCCGACGAACAGCTCGGCCTCTGGTTCGGCGCTCGAGGCCGCCTCGCGGATCGGACGTATCTCGAGTTCGCGATCGGCGAGGACCTGAACGAGTTCATCGCGCCGGACTTCACGTTGTGGTTTTCGTTGCTCCAGAACTTCGGCACGCGTCGCGACGTCTGAGCGCAGACTCGCACGCCGAAAGCGCCGGACCCGATGGCACCGACCGCGGTCCGCTCCGTATCCTGAGCCGATGACCGACGAACGTCCGGCCGACGACGGCTACTACCACGAGCGCCACCTGCGCCAGTTCGGCGACATCGGCGAGGCGAGGCCCGAACTCGCGGCGAAGTTCTTCGACTACTACAGCGCGGTCATGGCCGAAGGCGCGCTGAGCAAACGCGAGAAGGCGCTGATGGCGCTCGCCGTCGCGCACGCGATCCAGTGCCCGTACTGCATCGACGCCTACTCGAAGAACTCACTCGAGGCCGGCGCCGACCTCGAGCAGATGACCGAGGCCGTCCACGTCGCGACCGCGATCCGCGGCGGCGCCAGCCTGGTGCACGGCATGCAGATGAAGGGCCACCACGACGGGTTGTCGATGTGACCCAGGATCGGTTCGAACGATCGGTGGTGGAGTGCGGTGGGTGGCCGCTGCACGCGACCGAGCTGACGACGCTGCAGGTCAACCTCGGCAAGCTGTGCAACCAGGCCTGTCGGCACTGCCACGTCGACGCGGGTCCCCACCGAACCGACGCCGCCGACAACATGGGCCGCGAGCTCGCCGACGAGGTGTTGCGCGTACTCGGACTCGGCGGGTTCCACACGCTCGACCTGACCGGCGGCGCGCCCGAGCTGAACCCCGAGTTCCGCCGGATCGTGCGCGAAGCCCGCGAGCTCGGCGTCCACGTCATGGACCGTTGCAACCTGACGATCCTCGGCGAACCCGGCCAGGAGGACCTCGGCGCGTTCCTCGCCGAACACCGGGTCGAGATCACCGCCAGCCTGCCGCACTACTCGGCGCTGGCGACCGACCGGCAGCGCGGCGGCGGCGTGTTCGACGCCAGCGTCCGCGGGCTGCTCGCGCTCAACGAGCTCGGCTACGGCCGCGGCGACGGGCTGGTCCTCAACCTCGTCTACAACCCGGCCGGTGCGTTCCTGCCCGGCGACCAGGCCGCGCTCGAAGCCGACTTCAAGCAGCAACTCGACCGTCGCTTCGGGATCCGCTTCGACCGGCTGTTCTGCATCACGAACATGCCGATCCGCCGCTACCTCGAGTGGCTCGAGCGCTCCGGCAACCGCGAACGCTACCTGCGCACGCTGCTCGACGCGTTCAACCCGGCCGCGCTGCCCGGCCTCATGTGCCGCAACCTGATCTCGGTCGGCCCGGACGGCACGCTCTACGACTGCGACTTCAACCAGATGCTCGAGCTGCGCACCGACGCGTCGGCGCCGCGACATCTGCGCGAGTTCGACCGGCGCGCGCTCGAGACGCGCCGGATCGTGACCGGTGAACACTGCCTCGGCTGCACGGCGGGCGCGGGCAGCAGTTGCGGCGGAACGGTGGCCTAGGGAAGCCACACTGCCAGGATCCTCGCCCGGGCCGAGGCACCTCCCGCGTTTGGCATAACAGATCTTATCGGAAGTTCTGGATGCCTACTCCTGAGCCTGTAGCCCCCAGGACGCCGTTCAGCACTTCGCCGTGGCCAGCCGTTCGAACTGTTCCGACAGGCAGACTTCGAGCGACGTGAACCCGGCGTAGTGCACGGTCCGCGCCGGCACGCCCGCCTTGCGCGCGAGTTCGAGCGCGGGCTCGGTCGTCTCGTGGCGGTTCCAGTGCAGCAACACGAGCATCTCGAGGCCCGACTTCAGGCGGTCGGCGATCGCGCTGACGAGCTTCTGCGGCGAGCTGTAGTTCGCCATGAGCCACTCCCCGTCGAATCCCCAGTCGGCGGCGAGCTGCTCGAATCTCGGGTGGTGTCGGCGCTGCCTCTCGTTCCCGCCCACGACGAGGATCCGCGGCTTGTGCCCGAGGACGTCCGCGACCTCATGGACGAGCTTGGCGCCCGCGTCGAGCTGGGTCGGCGTCGCGTCGTTGAGCCGGAGCAGCTTCTCGAGCGCCGCCAGGTCGTCGCGGACCAGGTCCGGGAAGTCGACCTCGGCCTCGCGCAGCAGCGCGTGCGCCTCGCGCAGGCTCGAGACCTCCTTGCGCGACCGCAACGTGCGGGCGATCGACTGCTGCAGCGCGGCCTTCTCGTAGGTGCGATCCTCCATGAGCTCGTACAACGCGACGAGCTCGCACTGGATCTCGAGGAAGTCGAGCGCCTGGCCGACGAAGCCCTCGTTCTTCAGCAGCTTCTCGAGGTCCTCGAACGCGCCGCGTTGCACCAGCAGGTCGCGGATGTCCTCGAACACCTGGCGCGCCTCGTCGCGCTGGCCTTGCATGTTGCGGGCCGTCAACGCGATCCGCATCGCCTCGATGCGTTGGTCCAGATCGACCGCGACGTGCAGCACGCGATCCGAGGTCTGCAGCGCCGGCTCGGCCTCACCGAGGTTGAGATACTCGAACGCGACGAACAACAGCTGGTCCGGCGCCGTGCCGCGACCGATGTCGATCGCGTCGAGGAACCGCAACGCGAGCTTGCGGTCCTTCGCCTTCAGCGCCTCGTGCACCGAGTAGAACGTCTCGAGATCCGGCTGCACGGTCTCCAGCGCCTGGTCCATGAGTCGGAGCGCACGCGAGACCTCCTCGGGCGCTTCGCTCGCGAGCAACGCGGCTGCCAGGAAGAAGCTGGTCCGGTCGATCATCACGGCGTCGCGACCGTCGACGCGCCGCAGCCGCTCGTTGGCCGCATCGAAGCACCGGATCGCGCGCTCGTAGTCGTTCTGCTCGTAGGCCAGCATGCCGCGCGCGTAGGCCGACTCGGGCACCATCGCGTCTTCGTTCTCCGTCGCTCGCTCGAGCCACACGAGTGCCTCGTCGCGCTCGGGTCGCTTCGGGTCGAGACCGAGCTCGCTGAAGTCGTGCACGCGCATGACGGCGAGGGCCATCCAACCGGCGACGCTGCTGCGCATCGATTGGGCGTCGGTCGAGAGCTCCCAGGCGCGGGTGAACGAAGCGGTGGCATTCTCGAAGTCCGAGATCTCGAGCGTCCGCCGGCCGTGTGCGCGCCAGTAGCGGGCGCGAACGTCCTCGGGCAGTCGTTCGAAACAACCGAGTTGGACGCACTTCGTCAGGATCGAGAGCGTGGTCTCGTGCTCGGGCTCGTCGACGCGGTTCTCGAGTCTGGTCAGGAGATCCGACAGCGCCGCATCGACCAGGATCGCGGTGTCGTCGTCACCGCCGCTCGACGCGAGGAAGCCGATGACCTGCACGGCGAGGTCGAGGTTCCCCACCCAGAACAGGACGCGCATCGCGATCGGCAGGAACTGCCCGGCGATGCGCGGGTCGGCGAGCAGATCCATGATCTGCGCCTGGTCCTGCAGCAGGTCCGCGACCCAGTTGCGTTCGCCGCGACGGTCGTGCGCGCGGACGCGACCGAACAGGTACCAGCGCCGCGAAC
>JAGQQZ010000125.1 GCA_020425915.1 Planctomycetota bacterium
CCCGACGGTGCTGAGGACGCCATCCGCGGCACCGCGCAGGCGCATGGCGCGCCACACGGCCAGCACCATGACGAGTGAGGCCGCTCGCGCCGGAGGCACACTCTTCGATCGCGAGCGCTGCACGACCTCGACGGCGACGACGGTCTGGATCCGCTCATCTCAGGGTACGAACGGATCGCCCCGTTCTGGGGCGGCCACTAGCTCCACCGAGCGAAACCGGTCGGTCTCAGCCCAGCAGCTTCCGCGCCACGGCCTCGTAGACCGCTGCACCGTCGAGCTCGCCGGCCTCGAGCCGCGCCTTGGCGGCGGCGACGACGTCGGCGCGGTCGCCTTCGTGACCGCGGGCCTTGTCGCTCAGGGCTTCGACGGCATCGAAGGTCTCGCGGCTCGCGTCGCTGATGTGTGCGACGTCCGCCTCCAGACCGCGCTTGCCTTGCGCTGCATCGCCGTTCTTGACGCTGCGCGCTCGGTCGTGCCCGCCGTGCAGCGGATTCGGTCCGTGGATCTTTCCGATGTCCATGATCAGCTCCTGCGACCCGCTCGGCGGGCCGCTGTCGTGATGGTCGGAACTCGTGCGCTCGGCTTGAGCCCCGCCGTAGTTCTTTTCGGCGGTTTTTCGCTCGGGCCTGATCGGAAAGTCCTGCCGACGCGGCAACTCGTGCCGGGTCGCGCGCCGGCAAGTCCTGCCGAGTCGAACTTCCGGGCCGCGACCGGTCGCGCCGAAACACCCATGCGACCGCGACTCGGGGAATTCTGCGGGCCTTGGCACACATCGTGCTTACTGCCCCCCGGAGAGTCATCCACCCACCGTGGCAGCAAACATCACCCAGTTCGGACGTGTCGAATTCGACCCCATGCGCGTGCCGCAGCTCGCGCGGGGCACCGACGGCACGGACACCGGCAAGAGCTTCGAGAACGAACTCGCCGAAGTGTCCCGTTCGTTCGATGCCGACGACCGGACCGGCGAACTCGCCGATCGCGAGCGCCGCGATGAGCCGAGTGTCGAATCGAACGACACTCGTTCGCGCGACGACGTGCCCGCGCGCGACGAATCGCCCGAACCGACCGACGCGCCTTCGACGCCGGCCGACGAAACGACCGCGTCGGACACGACCGGACCGAACGACTCCCCCACCGTCACGCAAGCGGGGACGGACGCGAACCAGATTCGAGAAGGTGAGGCTCCGGTGCGCGGCACGACCGCAGGCAAAGGAGCCGGAGCCTCATCTTCTTCCTTCACGCAGTCGGGACCGACCGTGAACCCGGCCGTGTCGCTCGGCACCACGCGCACCAACCCGGCGATCGCCGCCGCCGGTGCCGCGCCGGCCCAGGCCGCGACCGCCTCGCCGTCGACCCACCAGGCGGTGCCGGCGATCCGCGAATCCGCCGCGACCGCCGGCAAGACCGCGGCGACCGAAGCCCCGGTCGGCTACCGCACGCTCCACCTGCCGACGCTGCAGGCCGCCGAGGCCTCGCGCGACTCGGTCTTCCGCCAGATCGCGCTGCACCTGATGCCCGACGGCGGCGAGATGCACGTGCTGCTCGATCCGCCGCAACTCGGTGAGCTCGAGATGAAGCTCGTCGTCGACGGCGACAAGCTGCGCCTGGCGGTGGTCGCCGAGCGCCCCGAGGTCGCCGCGATGATGCAGAAGCACATGGCCGAGTTGCGCCAGCACCTGCAGACGCAAGGCCTGACGGTCACCGACGCCGACGTGCGCGCGCGCGACCCCCACGAACAAGCGGAACGTGATGCGAACCCGCGCGGCTCGCGTCACTTCCACCAAGACCGGAGCGAGGACGACGCAGCAGCGATCACGCCTCGGATGAACCGGAACTTCATCACGGCCGAAGGCCTCGACTTCTGGATCTGAACCCCAAGCGAATCATGGATACCTCATCGATCAACGGAATCAACGCCGGCACCGGCGTCCTCTCGACGAAGTCGGCGAACTACGGCGACAACCCGTTCCTGAGCCTGCTCGTCGCCGAGATGCGCACGCAGACCCCGCTCGAGCCGGTCGACAACGCGAGCTTCATGCAGCAGATGTCGAGCTTCTCGAACATGGAGCAGCAGCAGGAGCTGAACGACAACATGCTCAAGTTGCTCGACTACCAGGGCGTGCTCGCTCGTCTGCAAGGCCTGAGCGAAGGCAGCGCGCTGCTCGGCAAGTCGGTCGACTTCGTCGCCGACGACGGCAACGACCGCAGCGGCGTCGTCGACTCCGTCTTCGTCACCGAGGAAGGCGACGTCAAGTTGCGCATCGGCTCCGAGGAGCTCGACATGCGCCGCGTCACCGCGATCCGCACCGCCGACGCGACGAACTGATCTCCAACCCCGGGGAAGAGAACACCAATGGTCAATACCGCACTGTTCACGGGCCTCGCAGGCCTCAGGTCGCACCAGACGCACATCGACGTCATCGGTGCGAACCTCGCGAACGTCAGCACGCCCGGCTACCGCGGCGCGCGCATGACGTTCAGTGACATCCTGAGCTTCACGGTCCGCCCGGGATCGGGACCCGACGGCAACTTCGGCGGCACCAACCCGCTGCAGATCGGTCTCGGTTCGTCGGTCGGCTCGGTCGACGTCAACACGAACCAGGGAACGTTCCAGGACACGGGTCGCCCGCTCGACGTCGCGATCCAGGGCCGCGGATTCTTCACGTTGACCGACGGTTCGCAGACGTACTACACCCGCGTCGGCACGTTCGGCGTCGACGCGAACCGGAACCTCGTCGACTCGCGCTCGGGCTTCCGCGTGATCGCGAGCGACGGCACGAACATCTCGGTGCCGGAGGCCGACACGCTGCCCGCGCAGCCGACGACGTCGATCTCGTTCGGCGGCTCGCTGCCGGCCCAGGTCTCGGGTCCGCTGCTCGAGACGGTGTCGTCCGAAGCGCCGTTGCTCTCGGGCACGGCCGCGACCAAGACGACCGGCACGGGTCCGATCGACCTGTCCGGCTTCCTCGGCAAGAGCGTCCTCGTCGCCGTCAACGGCGCCGCGCAGCAGCGCGTGACGTTCGACGCGAGCGACTTCGCCAACCCGGCGGCCGCGACCGCCGCCGAGATCGCCGCCGTGTTCAGCGCCGATACGACCGGACTCGCGATCTCGACGCCCGGTGGCGCCGTGCAGCTCGACACGATCGCGCTCGGTGAGAACGCGACGTTGAAGTTCGACGACGCGACCGACTCGACCGGCCTGCTCGCGCAGCTAGGCCTCAACACGACGCTCGTCTCCGGCACGCAAGCCGTCGCCACCGGCACGACCGACCTCGCGAACCTGACGACGCGGATCAGCCCCTACGCGAACGGTGACACGATCGCGATCGGCGGCACCAACGTCGACGGCACGCCGTTCTCCGCAACGTTCACCTACGGTGCGGGCAACGACGGCACGACGGTCAACGACATGCTGACGTTCATCAACGGCCTGATCGCCACCGACGGCGGCTCGCCGGCGCAGACAGCGACCGCGAGCCTGTCCGCCTCCGGCACGATCGAGCTCACCTCGCGCGACAAGGGCCCGGCATCGCTCTCGCTGAGCATCGGTGACCTGACCTCGAGCACGAAGAACGGCTGGCCCAACTTCATCCTGTCGCAGAACGGCACCGGCCCGGACACGGCGACCGCCTCGATCGACGTCGTCGACTCGCAAGGCCTCGCGCACCCGGTCACGTTCACGTTCACGCGTTCGGCGAGCGACAGCAACATCTGGGACCTGCAGGCGACGATCGCCGACAACCCGAGCTTCGTCACGTCGGGCACGATCAGCTCGATCCGGTTCAACGCGGACGGCTCGTTCAACGTGATCGGCGGCGGTTCGAACCAGATCTCGTTCGCCTTCCCCGGCGCGGGCGCCCAGAGCGTCACGATCGACCTCGGTTCGCAAGGCCAGTTCAACGGCGTCACGATGCTCGGCAACGCGACGACCGTCGCGGCCGTCGACCAGGACGGGTTCGGCGCCGGCACGCTGCTGAACGTCGCGATCGACCAGCAGGGTCGCCTGACCGGCTTCTACACCAACGGTCAGAACCAGGTGCTCGACACGCTCCGCATCTCGCTGTTCGCCAACGAGGGCGGTCTGCTCCGCTCGGGCGAGACGATGTTCGTCCAGTCGCCGAACTCGGACGACGCGATCTCGACGGTGTCCGGCGCCGCCGGTGCCGGCTCGATCCGCGCCGGTTCGCTCGAGAACAGCAACGTCGACATCGCCGAGGAGTTCGTCGCGCTGATCGAGGCGCAACGTGGCTTCCAGGCCAACTCACGGATCATCACGACGAGCGACGAGATCCTCGCCGAGCTCGTGAACATCGTGAGGTAATCATGGCCAGCTACGCAGAAATCGGACTGGCGCGCTCGCTCACGTACCTCGCGGACTCGCAGGCGGCGATCTCCAACAACATCGCCAACGCGACGACGCACAGCTACAAGCGCAAGACGCCGGTCGCGCAGATGCGTCAGAACGAGTTCGACACGATGCTCGGCAGCTCGCTGCCGACCATCACGTACTCGGAGGCGACCGACTTCAGCGCCGGCAGCCAGCGCGCCGGCGGCAAGATGAACCTCGCCCTCGGCGACGGTCAGTTCCTGCGCGTGCAGAACGGCCACGGCACGTTCTACACGCGCCGCGGCGAGCTGATCGTCAACTCGGAGGGCGAACTGTCGACGCCCGGCGGCGACCGCTACCTCGGGATCGCCGGTCTGCCGGTCAAGGTCGGGGGAGCGAGCGAGCTCCGCATCGAGCGCAACGGCGCCGTGTTCGGCACCGTCGACAAGGAAGACGTCCAGCTCGGTCAGCTCGGCGTCTTCCAGCGCCCGGCGAACTCCGACTTCCGTCCGATCGGCCGATCGCTCTACCACGATCGCGCCAACCGTGACCTCGTCCCCGAACTCGCTCCCGACGTGCGCCAAGGCTACGTCGAGGAGAGCAACGTCGACGTGCTCCGCGAGCTCGTCCAGATGATCGGTGTGCAGCGGAGCTTCGGCGCCGCAACGCGCGCGATGTCGATCCTGGACCAGATCCAGGAGTCCTACGTCTCCTCGATGAACAGGTAATCCGATGCTCAAGAGTCTCTACACCTCCGCCACGGGCATGAAGGCCCAACAGACGATGGTCGACACGATCGCGAACAACATCGCGAACGTGAACACGGCCGGCTTCAAGAAGTCCGCACCGAGCTTCGAGGACCTGCTCTACGTGACGTTCCAGTCGCCTGGTCTGCAGCGCGACGCGACCGGCACGCCGAGCCCGATCGGCTTGCAGGTCGGTTCGGGTTCGCGTCTGTCCGGTTCGACGAAGATCTACTCGTCGGGAACGCTCGAGATCACCAACCGGAACCTCGACGTCGCGATCGACGGCGACGGCTTCTACCAGGTGCAGATGCCGGACGGCTCGACGGCCTACACGCGCGACGGACAGTTCCACGTCAACGCGGATGGCAAGCTCGTGACCGGTCAGGGCTTCGTGCTGCAGCCGGAGATCACGCTGCCGAACGACTTGCTCGAGGTCAACATCGACTTGCAGGGCCGCGTGACGGGACGTCTCGCGAGCTCGCCGGACTCGACGGCCGACTTCGGTCAGATCCAGCTCGCGAAGTTCGTCAACCCGTCGGGTCTGCTCGCCTCGGGCGGCAACATCGTGCGCCAGACCGATGCGTCCGGCTCACCGACGATCGCGTCGCCCGGCGAGAACGGCATCGGCACGATGCTGCAGGGCTTCATCGAGCGCTCCAACGTCGAGATCGTCAACGAGCTCGTCAGCCTCATCGTCGCGCAGCGCGCGTACGAGGTGAACAGCCGTTCGATCCAGGCGAGCGACCAGATGCTGCAGCAGGCCACTTCGATCATCCGCTGATCCAGGAGGACGGACATGAACACGATCTCGATCGCGATGCTGTTGCTGACGACCGCGCTCCACGCCGTCGTCGGCACTCCCGACGGCGACGAGGGCCGGAAGCTGGTCCGCGTCGTCGTCCACTGCAAGTCGGAGGCGATGATCCGTGGCTCCGAGATCCTGCTGAGCGACGTCGCGACGATCGACACGCCGGACGCCGAACTCGGCGCTCGGGTCGGCGACATCCGACTCGCGAACCGCCCGGCGCTCGGCTTCAACCGCGTGTTCCCGAGCGCCGACATCCGCCGCCGCCTGATCGCGAGCGGCCTGCAGGCCGAGCAGATCGAGATGTCCGGCGCCCGCGAAGTCGTCGCGCAACCGCTCGCGACCACGCTCAAGCCGGCGGACATCACCGCGGTCACCGACCCCGTGATGCGATCCCTCGTCGCCGAGCAAGGCGGTGAGGTCGAGTTCGAACTGCAGACCCGGCTCGGCGCGCTGCGCGTTCCGCCGGGTCGCTACGACCTCGCCCTGCGACCGCGCCTCCGTGACGGTCAGGTGCGCGCGTCCAACGCGATCATCGAGGTCGACGTGCTGGTCGACGAGCAGGTCTACAAGACGCTGCCGCTGAGCTACCGACTGCGCCACTTCACCTACTCGCTGACCACGACGCGCGTGGTCAAGCAGGACGAACCGCTCAACGCGTCGAACCTCCGGCTCGATCGCGTCGAGATCGCGCCCGGGACGAGCATGAACATCTCGTCGTTCGAGCTCGTCGACGGAATGGTCGCGAGCCGCGACATCGCGAACAACCGTCAGATCCGCACGGGCGACCTTGCGAAACCCGCGCTGATCCACAAGAACGATCTCGTCACGCTGATCGCGCGCCGCGGTCGCATCCAGGTCTCGACCAAGGCGATCGCGCTCGAAGACGCGCCGCTCGACGGCCGCCTCCGCGTCCGCAATCTGTCGAACAAGAAGATCTCGTACGCCGTCGTCCACGCGAGCGGGATCGCCGTCATCCAGAACTGATCGGCACCATGAACGCCTTCCACACCATCGCCTGCTGCCTCGCGCTCGCCCTGCCGTGCGCGGCGCAGAACCTCTACCAGCAGCGCGCGACGCGCGGCTCGCTGATCGACGACCACACGGCGCGCAACGTCGGCGACGTGCTCTCGATCGTCATCCAGGAACGCCACAAGGTGAAGAACGAGGACAAGGTCGAACGTTCGAACTCGACGACGCTGCAGGCGCAGCTCGACGCGTACACGCTCAGCTCCGACACGTTCAACACCAACGTGCTGCCCGAGTTCGACGCGCGCTCGAACCGCGAGTTCGACGGTCAGGCCAAGCAAGAGAAGGACTCGACGCTCGAGGCCAGCATGGCCGTGATGATCGTCGACACGATGCCGAACGGGAACTTGATCGTCGCGGGCTCGCGGATGGTCAAGATCGACGACGAGACCAAGACGCTGCGCATCAGCGGTGTCATCCGTCAGCTCGACATCAGCGCGACCAACTCGGTCTCGTCCTCGCTCGTCGCCGAGGCGCGCGTATCGATCACCGGTGAAGGCGCCAACTCGCGCCAGGTCACGAAGGGACCGATCGGCACGATGTTCGAGACCCTGATCTGGGCCGCCTGGCCGTTCTGAGGAGACTCCGATGCGCACCATCTGCACCACTCTGCTGTTCTCGCTCGTCTGCGCGCCGTCGTTCGCGCAGGAGATCAAGGTCCCGATCCGTAGCCTGACTCGCCTGCACGGGGCGATGAACAACACGATCACCGGGATCGGCATCGTCACCGGCCTCAACAAGACCGGTTCGGGCGATCGGACGACCCGCCAGGCCACGGCGAACTTCATCAAGCGCCACGGCCTGAAGGTCTCCGATTCCGACCTGACGTCGGGTTCGGTCGCGCTGGTCTCGGTTTCGGCCGAGCTGCCGCCCTTCGCGCACGTCGGCCGGACGATCTCGGTCTCGGTCAAGTCGCTCGGCGACGCGACGTCGCTCGAAGGCGGTTTCCTCGAGCCGGTCGAGCTCGAGTACTACGACGGCCCGAACAGCGTGGTCTACGCGACCGCGGCCGGCACGGTCACGACCGGCGGCTTCGGCGCGAGCAGCAAGACCGCGACGATCACGCGCAACAACCCGACGTCCGGCATCGTGACGCGGGGCGCCAAGGTCGTGCGCGAACTGTCGCCCGAGCTGCTGAGCGAAGCCGGCGACCTGCAGCTCAACCTGATGAGCCCGAGCCTACGCACCGCCCACAACATCGCGGCCGGCATCGACCGCGTGCTCGGCGACAGCGGCGTGTCGGCGTTCGTGCAGGACGAGGCGCTGGTGCGCATCGTGCTCCCCGAGGAACAGCGGAACCGCCAGCAGGTGCTTCGCGCCCTGTCTCTGATCCGCGACATCGAGGTCGCCGTCGAGCACCCGAACAAGGTCGTCGTCCACCTCGACACCGGCACGATCATCGCCGGGGCCGGCGTGCAGATCAGCCCGTGCGTGATCGCGATGTCCGACCTGACGATCTCGGTGGTCTCGGAGGAAGAAGTCATCCAACCGCCGCCGGGCATCCACAACCCCGGCACGACCGAACGCGTCGACCGCTCGCTGGTCGACATCGCGAAGAACGACCGCCCGCTGGTCCCGCTGAAGGGCGGCGGCGCCACGGTCGAGCAGCTCGCCAGCAACCTGCAGGCGCTGCAACTCGAACCCCGCCAGTTGATCGAGGTGTTCAAGAACCTCGACGCCGGCGGCTACCTGCACGCCCCATTGGAGATGCGCTGATGATGAGCGTCACCGCGATCCCGCACTCGTCGGGCCCCGAGAAGATCGACCGCGCCGAAGCGGTCAAGGTCGCTCGGCAGTTCGAGGCGATCTTCGTGCAGCAGATCGTCTCGAAGATGCGCGAGGGCTCGGACCTGCTCGGCCAGGACAGCATGTTCGGCTCGGG
>JAGQQZ010000126.1 GCA_020425915.1 Planctomycetota bacterium
CTTCGACCCGGACGACTCGGAAGCCCCGGACGTAGATCCGGTCCAGCGCGAACAACGGTCGCCGAGCGGGGAAGGTGCGGCGCTCGCGTCGGTGCAGCGCCCAGAGCGAGTTCTCGAGCAGTCCTGACTGACGGACGCGCTTGTCGAGGTTGCCGCGCCAGTCGTTGAAGTCGCCGGCCGCGATCACCCGCATCGCCGGGTCGTCGGGCATCGCCTGGGCGAGCTTGAACCACTGGCGGCGTCGTTGTCTGCCGGTCAGGCTGAAATGGACGTTCAGCACGTCGAGGGGAGCGTCCGCGTAGTGCAGCACCGCATGGAGGATGCCGCGCTTCTCGAAGAACGACTCCGTCGCGTCGATGTTGACGTGCTCCTCGATCGGGAGATGGGTGAACGTTGCGTTGCCGTGGCAGCCGGACGGGTAGAACTTGTTCGGTCCGAACACGTGATCGTGCCCGGCCGCGTGGGCGATGCGGTGGCACTGCTCTTCGTCGCGGGTCCGTCCGTGGAACACTTCCTGACAGAGCAGCAGGTCCGGTTGCCGTTCGGCGATCGCCTCGGCGAGATCGACGACGACGTTGTTGCGCTTCCGATCACGGCCCTTGTGCATGTTGTAGGTGAGGACTTTCACAGGACCGGGGCGAGGAGGTAGCAGATTCGCTGGAGGGCTCGGGACAACGCGCCGGTCGCGAGGTCCGCTTCGCGAACCTGCTGGCTGCTCGCACAGCGGTCGCGGATCATCATCAACGATTCCGCGACGACCGGATCATCGTGAACGACGACGCCGAGTTCGAAATTCAGCTCCGTGCTCCGCACGTCGAGGTTGGGGCTGCCGATGAACAGGAGTTCTTCGTCGACGACGACGAGCTTGGCGTGATTGTAGTCCTCACGCGTCTCGAAGATCTCGACGCCGGCCTCGAGCAGGGCGGGGTAGAAGTACCGCTTGGCGTGGAACAGGATGCCGGCCTCGGCACGCTTCCCGTTCGTGTGGATCGAGACGTGGACGCCTCGCAGCGCGGCCGTCGTCAGCGCGGTCAGCAGCGTCTGGTTGGGGACCAGATAGGGGCTGCTGATCGTCACGCTCGAGCGGGCGGACGCGAGCAGCTGGAACAGCGTGAGGTAGTGGCGGCTCGGTTGGACGTCGGGCCCGCCGTCGACGACCCCGATCCGGGCGCCGGGCGAGCAGACGGTCGTGGCGGCCGGGAAGTACTCGGGTCCGGACAGGTCCTCCTCCGCCGCGGTGTACCAGTCCTCGACGAACACCCGATGCAGGCGCGAGACGACCGGACCGCGGATCTGGATCATCGTGTCGAACCACCGCGCCGCTCGGCCGAACCGGTCGTGCGCGTACTCGTCGCCGATGTTGCGTCCACCGCAGTAGGCGACCTGGCCGTCGACGACGAGCAGCTTGCGGTGGTTGCGGAGGTTCAGCGTGAACGGACGGTGACGCCACAGCAGCGGCATGAACGCGGCGCTCTTGCCACCGGCCGCGTGCAGCTCCACGAGGTGCTCGCCCTTCAGGAACCAGCTCCCGATGCTGTCGAACAGCACGCGAACCTCGACGCCGCGGGAAGCGGCCTCGGTCAGCGCGGCGAGCACACGGAGTCCGGTCTCGTCGGGCCTCAGGATGTAGGTCTGCAGATGGATGAAGCGCTCGGCGTGTTCGATCGCGTGCTTCGCAGCCCGCACGAAGCCTTCGCCGTCGGGTAGCAACACGGCTTCGTTGCCGCCGTGCACTGCGTCGGTGCCGAACCCGCACAGCAGATTGATCACCGGCGGATTCTCGGTCTCGCGCCCGCTCGGCGCGTCATAGTCGACCGCCCCGAGGTTGGGCTCGAGCACCCGCGTCCGAATCGCGTGTCGTTTGAGGCGTCGCCGGTGCAGGTTGCGCCCCAGCAGGTAGTAGGCGGCCAGACCGAGCCACGGAGCGATCAGGATCACGAGGATCCAACTGATCGTCGCCGACGTGCCGCGCTCGCTGCTGAGGATCCGCCACACGACGAGCACGGCGAGCACTTCGCCGACGATCGTCAGCAGGACCGCGATGATGGTCGGGTGGGCGGATTGCGCGGCCAGCAGGAGCACGCAGAGATTGCATGCGCAAGCCGACGCGAAAGCAACCGGGCGCACCGGTCACCCGACGACTACCCGTGGTTGTAGGGCAGGACCTCGATGACCTCGCCGCTGCGCAGGCGTGCCTGGACGTCCCGCCAGAACTTCGCTTCGAACAGGTCTCCGTGCGCCTCGAGCAGCGTGTCCATCAGCTCGTCGTCGAGCCCGAGGAACTTGCCGAACTCCTCGGGGAAGACGTCGTTCTTGCCGACGTAGAACCACGGCTCCGCGCTCATCTCGTCCTCGTGGGAACGGGCCTGCGGCATGTCGCGGAAGTTCACGTCGGTGAGCAGCGAGACCTCGTCGTAGTCGTAGAAGATCACGCGCCCGGCGCGGCTGACGCCGAAGTTCTTCGTCAGCAGGTCGCCCGGGAAGATGTTCGTGAGCGCGAGCTCGCGCAGC
>JAGQQZ010000127.1 GCA_020425915.1 Planctomycetota bacterium
GGACCGCGGAGCGGCGCGCGTGCGCCGCACACCGCCCCGAAGCCTCTGGGGGCAGGTCCGCCCGGCACCCCCGGGCCGTCCAGCGACGGAAGCACCGTCCAGAGACCCCAATGAACGTCATCGACGCCGTCGAACGCGAGTTCGGCAAGAAGATCGTCCCCCCCATCTCGATCGGCGACACCGTGGAGGTGCACTACCTGATCAAGGAGGGCGACAAGGAGCGCATCCAGCTCTTCATCGGAACCGTCATCGCGGCGAAGGGCCGCGGGATCCGCAAGAGCATCACCGTCCGCCGCATCGTCCAGGGCGAGGGCGTGGAGCGCATCTTCCCCCTGCACAGCCCGCGCGTGCAGGACGTGACGATCACCCGTCGCGGTGACGTGCGACGCTCGAAGCTGTACTACCTGCGCGACCGCGTCGGCAAGCAGACGCGCGTCGACGAACTGCTCGGCGAGAAGGCTCGCCGCAGCAAGGAACAGGAGAAGGCCGTGCGCGCCGAGATGGCGAGTGCGGAGGCCGATTCGGGAGCCACCGAGACCGAGGAGTGATCGGGACTCCGCGCGCGGCTCGACCTCGGTCGGGCCGCGTTCGTGAACCGTTCACCCGAAGCCGCCGCCCGCTCCCCCGCGGGGAGCAATCGCCATGATCGAGAACGTCAAGGGCAAGGTCCTCCTCATCTTCGTCGTGCTGGCCGTGTCGGCCGCCTTCCTGGTGCTCGGTCGGGTGCGTCCCGACCTCGGCATCCAGCTCGGCCTCGACCTCCAGGGCGGACAACGCTTCGTCTACCGCCTCGAGTTCGACGAGGCGCAGGTCCGCGACGAGGACCCCGGACAGCTCCAGCGCCAGACGCTCGAGATCATCCGGGACCGCATCGACCCGGACGGCGTCAAGGAGCCCGTGCTCGTCCCGCTCGGTTCGAACCGCATCGCGATCGAGATCCCGGGCGTCGACGAACTCCAGGGCGCGGAGGCGAACGCGACGCTCGCCGAGAGCTTCCCCGAGGGCGGCGACGGATCCGAAGCGCTCGTCCTGACCGGAGTCGCGGGCGTGTTCCCGGCGGCCGGCGGCGAGATCGCGGTCGGCACCGAGACGGTCCGCTATTCGGAAGCCATCGCGACGAAGGCGACCGTCGACGGCGCGACCGCCGACGCCGTCCGCCTCGTCGTCGCGGCGAACGGGCGCGGCTACCAGGGGACACCGCGCGCCGCGCACGAGCCCGGCGAGTCGGTGCGCCTCGTCAGCACGAACTACGTGCAGAACAAGATCGAGAACCTCGGGCAACTGAGCTTCGACATCATGGTGCGCAACGAGGTCGACCTGCAGGGTTCGGGAACGGACCTCGCGGCGGAGCGCGCGAAGCTCGACGCCTGGCTGGCCGTGCACTCCCAGGCCGTCTCGCTGCGCGAGTTCAACGAGCTGCCGCCCACGGTCGACCCGAGCGACCCGAACGCACTCGCCGGCCCGAGCCCCTGGATCCGCTGGGTCCCCGAGAAGAAGCGCCTCGACGAGTCGGGTCGCGTCGCCGACACGCGCACGCTCGCCGACCGCGCGCAGCCGCTCCTGCGGCTCGAGAACATCCCGGAGTACTCCGCCAAGAACTGGAACTGGACCGGTCGGCGGCTCCTGCGCGCGTTCCCGTCGCGCGACCAGCGCGGCCTCCCGGCCATCGGCTTCGAGTGGCAGAGCCGCTACGCGAGCGCGTTCGGCGCGTTCACGAAGGCGTTCAAGGGCTACCAGATGGCGATCGTGCTCAACGAGCAGATCGAGTCGGCGCCCAGCCTCGACGAGCCGATCTACGCGAGCGGCATCATCCGCTCCGGGTCGGTCCCGTACCGCCCGGAAGAGGTCGACGAGATGGTGACCGTGCTGCGCACGGGTTCGCTCGTCGTGCGCCCGGTCCTCGAGAGCAAGGAGTCCGTCGGCCCGACGCTCGGTACGGAGTACGTGCGCCTCGGCTGGATCTCGGGCCTCGTCGGCCTGCTGCTCGTGCTGGCCTACATGTGGTGGTACTACCGCCGCCTGGGCTTCTTCTCGGTGATCAGCCTCGTCGCGAACATGTTCATCGTGATGGGCGCGCTGTCGTTCCTGAACGCGACGCTCACCCTGCCCGGCATCGCGGGTCTGGTCCTCACGATCGGTATGGCGGTCGACGCCAACATCCTGATCTTCGACAGGATCAGGGAGGAGCGCGACAACGGCCGCAACATCAAGCAGGCCGCGAAGAACGGCTTCGAGAAGGCCGCCGTCGCGATCGTCGACTCGAACCTGACGACGCTCATCACGGCGCTCGTGCTCTACAACTTCGGCACGGGTCCTGTGAAGGGCTTCGCCGTCACGCTGGCCATCGGCATCCTCGCCTCGATGTTCGCCGCCCTCGTGCTCACGCGCGTGCTCGTGCACTTCGCGCTCGAGCGCGGGGTGAAGGAGTTCAAGATGGGCACGTGGCTCGTCGAGGCGAACTACAAGTGGATGAAGAACCGTCGAGCCGCGTACGCCGGTTCGGCCACCGCGATCGTCGCGGGCCTCGCTCTCTTCGTCTTCGTCTTCCTGTCCGACCCCGGGCGCATCATCGGCATCGACTTCCTGAGCGGTGCCGAGACCCAGGTCCGGACCGAGCAGGCGACGACCAAGGAGGCGATGGAGGAGCTCACGGCGAAGTCGAGCAACCCGATCGTCCAGGGAACGGTCTTCCGCGCCGTCGCCTCGTCGGCGCGCAGCGGCGGCTACACCGAGTTCCGCGCGACGGCGAAGATCTCGAGCACCGACTCCGAGGAGCAGGACTCCCTCGTCCGCAACTTCTCGGACGCTCTCGTGCGCACACTCGCACCGGTCCTGCAGAAGGGTCCGGTCGACATCGATCCGCGTCAGCCCGACGGCAGCGTCTCGCTGCGCATCTACTTCGAGGCGGCCCACCCCGTCGACGAGGTGACGTCGCGCCTCGCCGACCGGACGCCGCTCACCGACATCGCCTGCGAGCAGGACCCGAACCGCCCCAACGTCTTCGCCGTCACCGGCCGCGTGCCGGAGAACATCGACGCGGGCACGCTCCAGCAGAAGATCGACACGGCCTTCGGCTCGGGCAACGACAGCGCGGGACAGAGCTTCAAGCTCAC
>JAGQQZ010000128.1 GCA_020425915.1 Planctomycetota bacterium
CGGCCGCTCGCCCGCAGGGCGGCCGAACGACGGCGAAGCGGTGACGGAGGGCGCCTCCTGTCGTTGCGAGCCCGAGTGAGGCCGCCCCCACGCACCGATCACCCACGCCCGGCTTCTACTGCTTCGTCCAGACCGCCAACTCGTTCCCACTCGGATCGACGAACTGGAACCGCCGACCACCAGGAAACTCGTGCCGCTCCACGATCTCACCACCCGCAGCTTCGACCGCGCGCTCTGCCGCATCGAGATCATCGGCGAACAAGATCACGAGCACACCACCACGCGGCGGCGGCGCGTCGACGCGCCGGAACCCGCCCTCGAGCCCGGCATTCGAGAACGAGGCATAGTCCTCGCCCCACGACTGGAACGTCCAACCGAACGCGGCACCGTAGAACGACTGCATGGCGGCGAGATCGGTCGCGGGGAGTTCGACGTAGTCGATGCGCAGTGCCGTGATCGGCGGTCGAGATTCGGACATCCGACCAATCTCGACGATCGAGTCGATCAGCGCAACGTGCTCACGCTTCGATCGAAGGTCAGCTCGGCGACGATCGGGCGATGGTCGGACACGAGCGGTTCGTCCACGACGCGACAACTCCCGCTCCACGGCACGTTGGACCGCACGACCACGTAGTCGATCTCCCGGACGGGCGCGTCCGCGGGGAACGTGAACCTCCCGCCCGCCGGCTTCGGGACCGACTGGTACTCGCCGAACACGAACCGCATCGTGCGCGACTCCGGACGGTCGTTGAAGTCTCCGGCGACGATCACCGGATGCGGGGTCGCGCCCAGCGCTGCGTGCAATTCGTGCGCCTGGGCGAACCGCCGTGTGTCGTCCTGCAACCAGTCGAGGTGCACGCAGACGAAGTCCACGGGGAGCGAGAAGCCCGGCGGGTCGACCCTCACCAACAGCGCGGAACGCGGCTCGTGCCGGCCGTCGGGCAGCACGATCCGACGCACCTCGGTGATCGGGAATCGCGACAGGATCGCCAGTCCGTAGTCCCCGCCGCCGTAGTCGAGGAACTTGCCGAACGCGTGGTGCATCCCGGTCAGGCGCCCGAGTTCCGCTGGCTGGTCGACGCGCCCACTGCGATCGACGCCGACGTCGATCTCCTGCAGCGCAACGAGGTCGGGAGATCGAGTGCGGATCACCTGCGCCGCGCGCGCGATGTCGACGCGGCCGTCCATCCCATGACCGTGTTTGACGTTGTAGGCCATGACCCGCAACGAGCAGCCGTCGGCGCGGACCCAGGAACACGCGCCGAGCAGGCACAGGAACAAACTAGCGATTGTCTTCATGCGTCGTGCGCCGTCCGCGGGAGTGTCGCGCGGAGGACGAGGATCCCGATCGTCGCCGCGAGGAGGCTCCCACCGAGCACGCCGATCCTGATCGGCACGTCGAAACCGCGCGGCAGGTCTTCGAATGCCAGCACCCCGATGAACAGACTCATCGTGAACCCGATCCCGGCCAGCGCCGCGACGCCGAAGTAGTGGACCGGACGAGTGCCGTCGGTCAGCCGACCGAGTCCCATGCGCACGACGAGCATGCACGCCGCGAACACGCCGAGCGCCTTGCCGACCATGAGTCCGAGCCCCGTGCCGAGCGTCACCGGGTGTGCGATCGATCCCGGTCCGAATCCTTCGAGCGTGACGCCCGCATTGACGAACGCGAACAGCGGCAGGATCAGGAACGTCACCCATGGGCGCAGCGCATGCTCGAGCTGGGACAGCGGGCGATGGCCGAGCGTGTTGCGCGGCGACCGTGGGATCGTGAACGCGAGCACGACACCCGCGAGCGTCGCGTGGACGCCCGATTCGAGCACGCACACCCACATCACCGCGCCGACGAGCAGGTAGACGCCGTAGCGAGTCACCCGCAGGCGATTCATCACGATCAGCACGCCGAGCACGGCCAGCGCCAACCCCTTCGCGCCCCAGTCGATCCGGTCGGTGTACGCGACGGCGATGATGACGATCGCGGCGAGATCGTCGAACACCGCCAACGTCAGCAGGAACGTCCGCAGACCCGTCGGAACGCGGTCGCCGAGCAGCGCGAGGGCACCGAGCGCGAACGCGATGTCGGTCGCCGCCGGGATCGCCCAACCGCGCGCACCGACCGGATCGCCGAGCGTGCAGAGCAGGTAGATCCCGATCGGAACCAGGACCCCGCCGGCGGCGGCCGCGAGCGGCATCACGACGTTGGCCGCGCTCGAGAGGTGCCCGTCGAACAGCTCGCGCTTGAGCTCGAGTCCGACCATCAGGAAGAACACCGCCATCAGCCCGTCGTTGATCCACAACAGGAGCGGCTTCCCGAGGCTCGCGTCGCCGAGCCGCACCTCGAACTCGAGATCGAGGAGCC
>JAGQQZ010000129.1 GCA_020425915.1 Planctomycetota bacterium
AACGACTCGTCCTTCATCATCTTCTTGATGCGCTTGCGCGTCTCGGGGCTCCCGCTCTCGGGCGCGTAGTTCAGCGAAACGCCGTTGGTGCGCTTGAGCCACATCGCGACCTCGTCGTCGATCACCTCGACGCGGGTGCCCGACGGCAGCTGCCAACGGATCCGCCGGACGAAAGGTCGAGACGCGAGCTCCGAACAGAACTCGATGACCCAGTCCTTCTTGAGGATCGCCGTCAGATCGTGGAACGGGAAGTTGTCGGCACCGAACTTCTCGTGCCAGTGCTCCATCTCGTCGACGACGAGCTTCGGGTCACGCGCGTACCAACGCGTCGTCCACATCTGCGGCGACGAGCAGTAGGTGCACTGGTAGGGACATCCGCGCGTCGCGAAGATCGGCACCGTCATCCCGTAGTGGATGCCGGTGACGAGCTTGCGCTCGTTGTAGCCCGCGACGTCGAACAGGTCCCAGGCCGGCCACGGGATGTCGTCGACCGCGCGATTCCGAGCCCGGCTGACCGGGGACTTGCGCGGACTGCCGTCGGCGTCGCGATACCAAATGCCGCCGATCCGATCCCACTCGGTCTCGCCTCGTTCGAGCGCACCGAACACTTCGACGGCAGCCTCTTCGCCTTCGCCGGTGACGATGACGTCGATCGGTGCCTGCTCCATCGAGAGTTCGGGCAGACCCGTGAAGTGCTCTCCGCCACACACGATCGGCTTGTCGGGGAACCGCTCGCGCATCTTGCGCAGGATCGTGCGCACGACGGGCCACGAGAACGACCACATGTTCGTGACACCGAACGCGTCCGCGTCGGGGTCGAGCCGCTCCACGATCTCGTCGGGCGTGAGACCGAGCAGCGACAAGCGGCGCCGCGAGCCGCGGGTCACCTTGTCGGGTGCGAGCCCGACCGCGTCGATCACCGACACCTCGTGGCCGACCTCGCGCAACGACGCGGCGATGTAGGCCAGCCCGAGCGGCAAGCTGGGGCGCAACGCCGTCATGGCGGCGACGTTGAGGTAGACCGGTGGGTGCACCAGTTGGATCTTCATGGCGAGCGGTGCGGGGCGAGCGGATGGAGCACCCTATCGTATCCGCGACCGGGAAGGCCACAACGCCACCCCTTCGATCGGCGGGTCGGCAACCGATCGGTTTACGTGCAGGAGAAAGGCCCGGTCGGTGCGAACTTCCCGATTGCAACGGGGCTGCGGGGCCAGACAAGCCGCCCACGCGGCAGGAACGGCGCCAGGATCAACTCTCTCCGCTCGCCCGGGCGATCGCCCGCGCGAGTTCGTCGCCGTACTCCGCCAGCCGCCAGGGTTCGAGCAGCTTGCTGTCGGCGAGCTTGTCGAAGGTGGTCGGCAACGGACGGCACTTGGCCAGCTCCATCATCAACTGCTTCGACATCACCAGCGACGCGTCGGTCTGGCGCCGTTCGGCGACGTTCTTCCGGAACGCCCGAATCGCCTCGTACAGCTCACGCTGCTCGCCGCGGAGTTGCTCCTCACGGTGGCGCCGGGTGCTGGGCAAGCGCTTCAGCGGCCCCTTCTCCTTGGCGGCCGCGATGACGTCGACGAGGTCCCGGCCGTACCGACCGAGCAGGCGCGGCGTGAGTGCGTTCGAGCGGCGGAGCTGGTCGAGGTTGACCGGCTTGGCCTTCGCGAGCTTGAGCAACACGTCGTTGCCGAACACCTTGAACAGGGGGCGATCGCGCTCCTCCGCGATGCGATGCCGAAGCCGGTTGAGATCGCGAAGGACTCGATGCCCGATCGGATCGAGCGCGGTCGCACCCTTGATCCGGATCCAGTCGTTCTTGTCGTCGTCGCGAGGCTCGGGACACATCGCCTCGACCCGGCGGCATTCGGCGGCCACCTCGTCCATGTGTGGTGGCCCGGCTTCGTGCAACTCGGCACGCAGCAGATTGCTGAGCTCGATCAGGTAGCGTGTGTCGTCACGCGCGTACTCGAGCTGCCCCGCACTCAGCGGGCGCTTGCCCCAGTCACTGCGTTGATGCGCTTTGTCGACCTCGACGTCGAGCCACTCACGGAGCACCGCGGCGAGACTCGGTGCATCGAACCCGAGCGAGGCCGCCGCGACGCGAGTGTCGAACAGACCTCGAATCTCGAACGGCCACGCGCGCTTCAGCTGGAGCACGTCGAACTCCGCGCCGTGGAGCACCTTGACGATCCCCACGTCGGCGAAGATCTCTGCGAGCAAACCGATGTCGACGTCGGCCAGGGGGTCGACGATGTAGTCGCGAGACCTCGAGCTGATCTGCAAGAGGCAGAGGCGTTCGCGGTAGGCGAACATCGGATTCGCCTCGGTGTCCACGGCGAGCGCAGGCTGGCGGCGGCAGTGTTCGATGAGTCGACGGAGCTGGCGGTTCTCGTCGACATAGACGAGTTCGCGCTCCTTGGCGCGCGGTGACGACGACTTACGCGATCGCTTGCTTTCCAATGGCCTTGCTGCACACCTCGATCGGCATCGCGACCAGTCAAGCGCGGAGGTCCCGCGGTGTCCACGACCAACCCGTCGAGTGCCGATCAGCGCGGCTCGGCCGGGATCCGCGACAGCAACTCGTCGATCGTCGCCGCGTGGTATCTCCCGGTGTCCCGCTGCTCGACGAGCCAGGCGCGCGCCGCATCGTCCCGGGCGGCCAGAGCGAGCGCGTACGCCGCGCGAACGCGCACGTCAAGCTCTTGCGTCTCGTCGTCGAACAGGGCCCGCAGAGCCGGCAGCGCCGAGTCGGCGCCGATCTCACCGAGCGCCTCGGCGGCCTTCGCGCGCAGTTCGAGGTCCGGATGGGAGAGCCGCGCCAACAGATGCGGCAC
>JAGQQZ010000130.1 GCA_020425915.1 Planctomycetota bacterium
CGCCGCGGAACACCGTGATGCTCTCCTGCGCGTGTCCGGCGCGAACCAGGGCGCCGAGCGCGATCGTGATCAGGATCGAGGTTCTCATGTCACTCCTTCTCGAGGGCGACGCGCTCGCCGGTGATGAACACGGCCAGGCGTTTGGAGGTCAGGTCGATCGGGTCACCGGAGAACACGGCGAGGTCAGCGTTCTGTCCGCGCCGCAGACCGCCGATCTTGTCGGCGAGGCCGAGCTGTTCGGCCGGGACCCGGGTCAGCGCCGCCATCGCCGCGTCGCGACTCGCTCCGTGTCGGACCGCGAGCGCCGCGGAGCGACGTAGCGCGATCGGGTGCGAACCGGCGAACGAGAACGGGACGCCCGCTCGCTCGAGGATCGCCGGAAGACGCAGACGGTCGAGGTCGTCGCCGAAGTCGAGGGTTCCGAGCACGACGCTTGCGCCGAGGTCGCGGAGGGCGTCGACGTGCTCGTTGGCGTGTTGACCGCCGAGCAGGATCGGGCGGATGCCGAGTTCGCGACACAGGTCGATCGCCTCGACGATCTCGCCCTCCGTGCGTGCGTGGATCGCGACGTTGCGGCTGCCCGCGAGCGCGTCGGTGAGCGTTCGTTGATCGCGGTCGCGGTTCGCGAGCGGTGCGCTCGCTTCCTCGAAGCTACGACGGACGAGGTCCGCGGCTCCCATGCGCGACGTCGGGTAGCGGTTCTGGTCGAGGGCCTCCTGCACGAGTGCGACCTTCAGGTAGGTCGTGTCGAGCAGCACTTCGCCACCGTCCTCGTGCCATTGGACGACGCTGCCGAGTCCGCCGAAGGTGTTCTCCGACGCCGGCGCGAGCCCGACGCTGGTGACGCCACCGTCCGCGAATCGGCGCAGCGCCGCGTCGAACGGATCGAACGCGTCGGCCGCGACCAGCGAGGGCGTGAACGCGTCGATCGACTCGCCGAGATCGGAACCGAGATCGAGATAGTCGTGGGCCACGACGAGGCCGGGGACGATCGTCGCGCCGTCGAACCGGATCCGTTTCGCGCCATCGAGTGCGTCGCGTGAGATCTCGGTCCCGACCCCGACGATCTGGCCACCGCGCATCGCGATCTTGGCCGCATCGCCGGTGACGACCGTGCGTGGCGCGACGACGATTCGCGACGCTTCGAGAACGACCGTTCCGGTCTGGGCGCCGAGGGGCGCGGCCATCATGGCCGCGAACCATGCCGTGTGGATTCGCATGATCATTCCGTGGGGAGGACCGGCCGACCGGCGGCCAGCACCTGGACGATTCGAGCGTCGCTCTGGAGCAGCGGCGCGGAGGTGATGAGGATGTCCGCGACCTTGCCCGTCGTCAGCGAGCCGGCGTGGTCCGCAATTCCGATGATCTCGGCCGGTGTGAGCGTGATCGCGCGGATCGCGTCGTCTTCGCCGAGTCCGATCGCCGCGGCGCGCGCCGCGATCGTCGGCAGGTTGCGCGCGCGCTGGATTCCGCCGGATGCGATCGCGATCGGAACGCCCGCCGCGTGGAGGCGCTCGACGAGGTGTTCGGTGCCGGGCCCGAGCGTCTTGTCGTCGAACGACTCGACATCGGTCAGGACGACGGCGATCCCGCGGTCGGCCAGTTGCTCGGCGTGGTTCGCCGCCGCCGCAGCACCCTCGAGCACGAGCGTGTCGATGCTGCACTCGGACTGCAGTTCGAGCGCCTGGTCGATCTCCTGCCCGCGTTGCGCCTCGACGCGCAGGGCACGCTGGCCGTCACGCACTTCGATCAGCACGTCCTTGACCGGGTCCGGCTTCGGTTGACTCGGGTACTTGGGACGCTTCGGGGCCTTGTCGTCCTTCTCCTTCTTGTCCTTCTCGTCGCCGTCGCCCTTGCCGTCTTCCGACGACTTCTCGTCGCCGCCCTTCGACGCCTCGTCGGCGGGCTTCTTCGGTCGCCGCCTGCTCTTCTTCGAATCGGTGCCCTCCGACTTCCCGCCGCTCTCGGGCTTGCCGTCGTCCGTGGTCTCGCCGTCCTTCGGCTTGTTCTTCTCGTAGTGCTCCAGGTACTTCTCGAAGTCCTTCTCGTACTTCTCGAGCGACTTCGCGAACTTCTTCTGCAGCCGCTCGTAGTCCGCGAGCGAGTCGAACAGCTGCTGGATCGGTTCGGCGAGCTTCGCCCGGTTCAGCGCGTGGTTGCGCGGCGAGCCGTCGGTCAGCCGCAGGTGGACCGCGGGTATCGGATCGTGGCGGTAGCGGCCGATGCCGGAGGGCTTCGGACGGACGATCGAGCCGATTCCGCGCCACGTGCCGGCGCCGCGGTTGCAGACGTAGGCGGTCGTGACGCCGAACTCCGCGAGTTGGCGCGACAGTTCGTCGCTCTCGTCCAGCACCAGCCCGATGTCACTCGCCGCGTCCACGGCCGTGCTCGTGCGCTCGCCGGGAGGGACGAACGCCGCCGACCAAGCGTCGACGATCCCGGGGTAGGCGTGGGCGTTCGGGTAGTCGAGGACGGTCGCGTCGGCCGGCACCTCGACCGAGTCGGCGGCGCCCATCGCGACGATCCGACTCATCTGCACGACGACGACGCCGTTCTCGATCGCTGGCGCATCGACCGGGTGGATCGTCCCGACGCGCAGGACGACCGGCTTCGGCATGCCCGGCGGCATCGCCGGACGCGCCGGTTGGTCGTTCTGGGCGAATGCGGTGGCGCTGAGCAGGAGGGCCAAGGCCGACGAGATGCCGGCGCGGCCAGAATCGGGACTCGGTCGCATGCGATCGCTGGTTCGGGAGAGGGGCCAGGAAGGGGGGCACGAGATTACGTCGCGATCACCGCTCGGCGGCAACGAATTGCGCGGAGTTTGCCACGACGCGCTCGGCGTCCCGAGCGACGATCGAGGTGACCGAACGACCCGCCGAAGTTGTCGCTGCGATTCCTCGCGCGGTCGGTCGGGAGGCGGTGTCTCGAGTGCGCTACTACGTACGGTTTCGACCGGTGAACCGAAAGTAGTTCCAGAGACCGGTTCGCGCCCGAGCGTCGATGTCGGTGAGCGTCGCGAACCGTGTCCGCAGATGATCCCGGCGCGCCTCGCCGAACTCGATCCGATGCGCCTCGAACAATCTGCGAATCGGCCAGATGGGTCTTACTGAGAAGTCGATGACGCCGATTTTCCCGTCGACTCCCAGGCGGGACCCGGCCTCCTCGATCGCGTCGTGCCAATCGGGCACGAGCGTCAGCACGTACGCGAGCGTGATCGCATCGAACGGTCCGTCGGGCCAATCGAACTCGCGGTCGCCGAGCACGAGTTCGACGTTGGGCAACGCGCTGGTTCGGTGGCTCGCGCGCTCGAGCATGGATGCGACGCAATCGGTGCCGACGACGCGACCGCTGCGTCCGACCACCCGCGAGAGTGCGGGCAGCAGGCGGCCGGTTCCACAGCCGATGTCGAGCACGCGCGCGCCGGGTTCGAGGGCGAGGTCGGCGACGAGCGCGTCGTGCCCGAACAGGATCGCGGCGCGCGTCGGATCGTAGATCCTGGCCTGTCGGCCGTAGAGCCGGCGCATCCGCTCGACCTGGTTTGGCGCTCGCTTCGACACGACCGCAGGTTATCGTCGCCGCGTTCATGGCCGAACTGGTCGAAGTGACCTTCCTGCCCGATGACCGAACCGCGTGGGTCAGTCCGGGCACGAATCTCGTCGATGCGGGGGCCGCTGCCGGTGTCGAAGTCGTGACCGGCTGTACCAGGGGGATGTGTGGCACGGATCCCGTCGTCGTTCGAGAAGGCGCCGACGGGCTCGCACCGCCGACCGATGACGAGCGGGCGACGCTCGATCGCATGGGACTCGGACCGGAATATCGCCTGGCGTGCTCCGCAGCGGTCCGCGCCGGGCGCGTCGTCGTCGAGCTCGGGAGTTTCTGAAGATGGGTGATCCCGAACGACCCCGGCCGATCCGTGATTCCGTGCGCTTCCTGGGCTCGTTCGTGCGTCGGCCCGCCCGGATCGGTGCGGTCATGCCGAGCTCCCGATTCCTCGCCGACCTGCTGGTCGGTGACCTCGAGACGCTCGGCGATGGGGACGTGGTCGTCGAATACGGCCCCGGCACGGGACCGATGACGCGTGTCATCGCGGATCGACTGCCCGAAGGCGCCGAGTACTTGGGCATCGAGATCGACGACAAGTTCGTGAACCTGCTCCGCAATCGGTTCCCGCGCTTCCGCTTCGTCCAGGGTTCGGCGGCAGACGTGAGCGAGTGGCTCGAGCGATTCGAACTCGGAGACGCGAAGCGCATCATCTCGGGGATCCCGTTCGCGAGCCTGCCGGCCGAAGTTCAGACCGGGATCGCCGACGGTACGAAGGACGCGTTGGCGGCGGACGGGGAGTTCCGGACGTTCCAGTACGCCCACGCCTATCCGCTCGCAACGGCCCGGCGGTTCCGCTCGACGATGGACGTCCGTTTCGCGCACTTCGAAAGACTCGGACCGGTGTATCGGAACGTGCCGCCGGCCTACGTGCTGGTGTATCGCCACTGAATGGAGGTGGCGCGACGAGGGGCAGAACGTTGAGGGTCGTGCTCGCCGAGAAGCCGTCGGTGGCGCGCGATCTGGCAGCGTTCCTCGGCGCGCGGACGCGTCGCGCGGGGTACTTCGAGGGTGAGGGTTGGTGCGTTACTTGGGCGTTCGGACACCTCGTCGCGCTCAAGGAGCCGGAAGGCTACGACCCCGCCTACAAGCGATGGTCGCTCGAGCACCTGCCGATCGTTCCCGAGCGATTCGAGCTCGAGCCGACCGGTGACGATCGCGCCAAGCAGCAGTTCGCGACGATCGTGCAGCTGTTCCGTGCGGCCGACGAGATCGTCTGCGCGACCGACGCCGGTCGCGAGGGCGAGCTGATCTTCCGATACATCCTCGAGTTGAGTGGATGCCAGCCGAAGCCGGCCCGACGGCTCTGGCTGAGTTCGCTGACAGAGACCGCGATCCGACAGGCGTTCGACGAACTGCGGCCGACGAGCGAATACGACCGACTGTACGCAGCTGCACGGTGTCGGAGCGAGGCCGACTGGATCGTCGGCATGAACGCGACGCGGAACTACACCGTGCGGTTCCGCAGCGGCGGCGTGCTGTGGAGCGTCGGACGCGTCCAGACGCCGGTGCTGGCGTTGATCGTCGAGCGCGACGAGGAGATTCGCCACTTCCGGCCGGAGCCTTGGTTCGAGCTGCGGACCAAGTATCGAGACGTGGTGTTCAAGGCGCGCGGCGATCGGTTCCGCGAGCGGGACGAGGCCGAGGCGAAGGCTGCTTCGATCCGGGGTTCGGAGTTCGTCGTCACCGATGTCGCGCGGCGAGAGGAGCGGGTCCAGCCACCCCAGTTGTTCGATCTCACCGCGCTCCAGCGCGAGATGAACCAGCGCTACGGGATGTCCGCGCAGGACACGCTCAAGATCGCGCAGTCGCTGTACGAGCAGAAGCTCGTGACCTACCCGCGGACCGATTCGCGCTACCTGACCCGAGACATGGAGCCGGACGTGCGCGCGACGCTCGCGACGCTTCGCGATCGGTACGAACGCGCGGCGCGACCGCTCGACCTCGACGACCTCCCGATCACCAAGCGCGTGTTCGACGACACGAAGGTCGATGACCACCACGCGATCGTGCCGACCGGCCGATCTCCCTCCGGGCTCGACGGCTCCGGCGCGCGCGTCTACGACGCGATCGCGTTGCGCCTCGTCGCGGCGTTCTGTCCGGTGTGCGTCAAGCAGGTCACCACGGTCGACGGCAAGGCCGTGGCAGTGAAGTTCCGGGCCCGTGGTGTCCGGGTCGTCGAGCCCGGCTGGACCGTCGTCGACCCGCCGAAGCGGAGCAAGAAACAGGACGACGATCTCGACGAGCAGGTGATGCCCGAGTTCGAGCGCGGTGAACGCGGGGCCCACGATCCGGAAGTCAAGGAGGGCTCGACCAAGCCGCCGCGATCCTTCACCGAGGCCTCGCTGCTCGGCGCGATGGAGACGGCGGGCAAGCTCGTCGACGACGAGCGACTGCGCGA
>JAGQQZ010000131.1 GCA_020425915.1 Planctomycetota bacterium
AGGATCTGGTCGCGGAAGCGGTCGAGGAAGTCCTGCTGCGTGTCGCAGCAGACCACGCTGAAGCGGCGGGAGAAGTTCGCGGTGTTGAGATCGCGCAGCAGCGCGAGGGCACTGCGGATCGACTCCGCGTCCTGCGCCTTCTGGAGCATCGGGAAGATCCGGTCGGCGACGCGCAGCTCGGCCTCGGTGTCGGGCGAGAGGTGGATGAAGTCCTCACCGGACATCCACTGCATCAGGTGGGTCGCGGACTGCAGTTCGCGGAGTGGCTCGTCGAGTGTCGCGCGGATCGCCGGAGCGTGTGCGACCTGCAGCTGGTCCTCGAGGTCACGCGCACGCGACTGGAGGTAGTTGACGTTCTCGATCGTGATCTGCTGCGCGACCTGCGCGACGTTGGTCGGGTTGATCGGGTTCGCCTGCAGCCGGACCCGCTGGGCGAGCGTCCGTCCGGTCGACGGGACCGCGGCCGGGCGCAGCGAATCCGCGACTGGCGCCGCCGACGCGACGGTCTCGGTGCGCGGTTGGCCAATGGTGTCAGCGGGCTGCTCCGGTTCGGTCGGCGCGATGCTGTTGAGCGCGACGAGGAACAGCGCAGCGGCTGCGGCTCCCGTCGCGACGTAGCGCAGGCGGGTCGTCAACGGCACCGGCTCGTGGAACGTCGCCTCGGGCGATCCCTCACCGGCTTGGATTCGCTCCCACAGAGACTCGTGGAAGCCCGAGCTGATCCGTTCGTGGGGAAGGCTCAGCGCGAGCTGTTGTGCTTCGCGCATCTCGTCGGCGAGGTGTGCGCAAGCGGAACACTCGGCCAGGTGGTCGAGCAGCGACTCACGCCGCGCGCTCGACAGACGGCCGTCGAGGTTCAAAGACAGTAGGAAGTGGAAACGCGAACAACTCATCTGTGACTCACACCTTGATCTGGTCGGCAACTGCAGCGCGGAAGCGCTGGCGCGCACGGAACAAGCGCGTGGAGACCGTCTTGACGGGACACCCGAGAACGGATGCCGCGTCTTCGTAGCTCAGCCCCTGCATCTCGCAGAGCAGGAAGGCATCGCGGAACTTGGTCGGCAGCTTCTCGATCGCGGCTTCGATCGCGCGTTGGGTCTCGCGCGACTCCGCGATCTGGTCCGGACGGTCGCCGAACTCGTCGGCTGGCGTCATCGGGTTGTCGTCGTCCTTCTCGATGTCGCGGAAGAGCCGCAGCTTGAACTTGCGGCGCCTCAACTGGTCGAGGCAGAGGTTGCGGGCGACGCGGTAGAGCCAGGGTCGGTAGGCCGAAGAGGGGACCTGACTCAGGTGCCGGTAGAGGGCCAGGAATGCATCCTGGGCGACGTCTTCGGCCGCCATCGAATCGCCGAGCATCCTCGCCGCGTAGGTCTTGAGGCCCTCGGCGTGGTCGGCCATCGCGCGGTTGAACGCGACGAGGTCGAGGGCGTCGGGCTGGGCTGCAGGATTCTGGGTCATCGTTTCGGGCCGGGACGCGCCGTCAGACGATCGTCCCGGGGGCAGAACTCCCTCCGGATTCGGTTCGTCGTGCATAGGGTGCTGTCCGTCCGATGGTTGCGGCCGATCGTGTCACTTGGGTCGGCGCCGCTTCAAGGTCAATCGACCGTTCTGGCTGTCGATCTCGACGTCGAATCGTCGCAACACGTTCATGCCGAGGAGCCCCCGGCCTTCCAGGGTCCCGGGCAGGTCGATGACGACGGCCTGGACGTTCTCGATCCGAGCCGAGCCGATCTCGATCCACGGGACGCGCACCGTCTGGCCGGTGACCTCGCCGTTGGCCGTGTTCACCACCACCTTCGGGTTCGAGTCCGACAGCAGACCGAGGCCGCGGGCGACGGCGGTCGGGATCGTCGTCATCGTCGCGCCAGTGTCGACGACGAAGCTGACCGCCTGGCCACCGACCGAGACTGCCGCGTCGATCGCGTGGGTGCGCGGGTCGAACGGGATCACGATCGCGTCGGCGCTCGACAGCGCCGCCTGGAACGACTCGAGCGCGCCGCGCAGAGAAGGGTCGAGGTTCGCCGCCCGGGTCGCATGCGCCAGCGCGGAGTCGAGGTCGCCGGCGCTCGCCAGGGTGTGGGCGTAGGCGAGGTGGAGCCGCGCATCGTGGTCGAACAGCGCGAGGCCGGTGCGCAACAGCTGGCCCGATTCGGCGAGTCGACCCTCGCTGCGCAACGTGGCTCCGACGTCCTCGAACGACCGGACCAATGCGCCTGCGACCGACTCGGCGTGGGTCGGTGCTGTCGCGAGCAGTGCTTGGTAGTGCTGGGAGGCCTGCACCGGATCGCCACCGAGGATCAGGAGCCGGACGAGGTCGGCCTGGATCCCGGCGTGATCGGGGTAGCTCGCCAGCGCCTGGTTCGCGGTCAGGATCGCCGCGACCCGGTCTCGCCGTGACTCGAGTCGCACGAGGTTGTGGAGCGCGAGTCGGTGGCGTTGTTGCACGGCTTCGACGAGTTCCCGGCTGTCCGCGATCGCCGCCGCGCGCTCGCACATCCGCACGGCCTCGCGCGCGATCGACTCGGTGAGCGGATCGGTCGCGAGCGCGTCGTCGATGTCGACCAACAGCCATCGTGGGTCACCGGAGCGCAGTTCGCGTTGCACGTCGTCGAGCGGTCGACCGACGCGCTGTCCGAGCCACAGCAGCACCGGGTCGAGCGGCAGCGCGCGATCACCCCCGACGCTGATCGCGAGCGCGCGCTGCGACTCGGGGTCGAGCAGCACGCAGTCGGCCGGAAGGTCGCGGTCGAGCGCCAACGACCGGTCCGGGTTGCGGCCGGCCAGGGTCAGCGTGCCGCGCCCCTTGCCTCGCACGTCGACGACGAGCATCGATGCGCCACGTTCGAGCCCGCGCGTCGGGGCGACATCGACCGGTTCGATCGTCTCGGGCGCGGGCGGCGCGACGAGCAGCGCATGACCGAGCATCGGATCGACGTGCAGGACCTCGATCGCGAGTTCGGCGTCGTTCGCCCGCAGCCCACCTTCGCGTGGCAGCGCGGTCAGCGGTAGGAACAGCGTCGAGCGATCGGGATCGTCGGTCGCGAGCAGGAGCGCGTTCGCGGGTTGCCCGTCGACCTCTCGCACGAGCGGCCAGTAGTGCGGGTGCACGGACTCGGTCGGCAGCGTGTGGGAGTTCGACGCCGATTCGGGTGCGGCCGGCTCGACATCCTCTGCGTTCGGTTGCGGAGCACCGGGCTCGTTGGCGGCCGCGTGCGGCCAGAACGCCCACCCGATCCCCGCGCTCGCGAGCAACAGACCGAGACCCACCCACACGCCGATCCGCGACTTCGGCCGATCGAGCGAAGCCCCGCACTGGGTGCATTCGCGTTCGCCGACCTCGACGGCCGACCAGCACTCCGGGCAGCGTGGCATGGGTTTGTCCTGATGCGAACGGGCTCGGTCACTATAGTCCCGCGCCGAGATCATGCGGTACTACTCCCTCGCACTCCTACCGTTCCTGTTGCACGCCTGCGCGCCGAACGTCGTCGACGGCAAGGCGTCCGGTGAGATCCCGGTGCCGGGCGCCGTCGACCGAGTCGAGATCGTCCTCGAGAAGGGATCGATCTCGCTGCACAAGTCCGAAGACGCGAACGTCCACTGGGAGGCCGCGACTCGCAAAGGCGCGACCGCAGCCGCCGATCTCGAACTGCTCGAGCGGGTTCCGATGGAGCTGCGCGCGACGCAGGTCGGGACGACGCTGCGCATCGAGGGCCCGCGCGTTCCTGTCGACCTCGCGAACCGCGATCCCGGCGCCGCGCTCGTGCTCAAGCTCGCGATCAAGGTTCCGAAGCGCGTCGCCGCCGTGCTCAAGACCGAGCGCGGACCGATCGGCGTCAAGGCATGGGAGACCAGTGTCGAAGCACACACCGGTGCCGGTGACATCCGTCTCGAGGACGTGACAGGATCGGCGAAGACGTTCACCGGTTCCGGCAACCACCAGGTGACCGGCCAACGCGGCCCGATCGACCTGACGACCGATCACGGCAACTTCCTCGTCTACGTCGACGAGATCGCGCCGGCCGGCGTGTCGATCTTCACCAAGGCCGGTTCGATCCAATGCAACCTCCCGAAGGGCGTCGGCTTCGCGCTCGAAGCCGAGACCAAGCTCGGCGAGGTCGAGACCGTGCTCGATGTCGAGCGGACGAAGACCGAGACCGGCGGGCATCGCGCGAAGGGCGCGGTGCACGGTGGCGGACCGAAGGTCACGCTCGGGTCGGAGATCGGCAGTGTGACGGTGCGGGAGTACGAGCGGCCGTAGCCTATCGCCCGCTGATCATCCACCCGGCCCAGTCGCGGAACGGCACACCGCGCTGCTTGGCCGCGTCCTTTGCGGCGCGCAACGCCGCGCGCGGGTCCTCGCCGCGCTTCCACAGTCGCGTGTAGAAGTCTGCCATCAGTTGCTCCGCGTAGACGTCGTTGACTTCCCACAGCGTCGCGAGCACGAAACGGACTCCGGCCGCGTGGAACGCCTGCCGCAACGACGCGAGGCCGGTGCCGCCGCGGCGCACGCCGAGCG
>JAGQQZ010000132.1 GCA_020425915.1 Planctomycetota bacterium
CGTCGGCCTCGATCCGCTCACGCGGTCGATCCTCCATCCCGGTGAGCTTCGCACCGGGGCCGGACGAGCGTCCGAGTGCGGCGTCCGTCACCTCGAGCAACTGTCGCCAGGTGCGATCGCGACCTTCGACGACGTCTTCGGTCGCGCGACGGACCCAGGCGGCGTCGGAGCGTCGTAGGCGTTCCCAGGTCGAAGCGAGTTCCGCGGCCGAGTTCGCGACGCGCTCGCGGTCGGCGAGCGCGAGGTCGGCGAAGATCGGGGCAGCCTTGTACGCCGCGAATCGACGCTCGACGTCGAACCACGCACGAACGCGATCGGTCGCCGCGAGGTCGAGCGGAGTTCCGTCCACATCCTCCAGTCGACGATCGGGTGCGATCCGCGCGATGGTTGCGAGCTGCGGGTCCGTCAGCGGAAAGGGAGTCTCCGCATCGAGCGAGTCCTCGATCCACCCGTGCGCGTCCCGCTGCCGATCGAGAGTCTCCGCGATGTGCATCGCCGTGCCCTCGAACGTGACGTCGTCGAACTCGAGTCGATGCTCGACGGTGTCGCGCTCCTCGATGTCGCGCAGTTCGGCCAGCGTCGAGGCCGCGTCGCGACGTATCCCGTCGAGCTTCGCCTCGAGTTCGTCGATCGTCGACTCGCTGGTATCGATGTCGAATGCCTGCTGTCGCTCGGTGATCGCGTGCACGGATTGCTCGAGCGAGGCCAGCGCGTCCCGGCCCGCGCCGAGCAACATGACGCAGAGCTCGGAGAAGTTGCCCGGCAGCTTGTCGCGCAGCACCTCGAGTGCGCGGGCGGTGTGGCTCGTCACCAGGACGCGCTTGCCGGTCGCGAGCAGGTGACAGATCAGGTTGGCGATCGTGTGCGACTTGCCGGTGCCGGGCGGACCCTGCACGAGCACGCCTTGCTGCTTGCGCAGCCGATCGAGGACGAGCCGTTGCTCGCGGTTCGAGGGCAACGGGAAGAAGTCTCGGTCGAGTCGCGGCTTCGTCTCGGCGAACGAGCGGTCCTCGGTCACGACGTCGACGAAGCGGGCGATGCCGAACGGGACCGGGCCGTCCTGTCCGAGTTGGGTGAGGATCTCGTCGAACGCCCGCAGCAGGGATCGATCCGAACGTCGCCGCAGCAGGATCGCGGGCGCGAACGTCACCTCCGGGGCGTTCGAACCGCGCCGCGGCGGAGTCATCGTCTCGAAGAACCGGCTGTCCGCCGTCGTCGCGTTCGCCCATCTGGTACAGACGTCGGCGATTCGCTCGGGCTGCCAGACGTCATCCCCGAGTGCGCGCACGTCGCGTTCCAACTCGACGACATGATGCGGCGCCGGCCGATCGGTCGGGTCGAGCATGTCCTGCTCGAGCGACGGCAGCGCACCGTCGAGGCCCGGACCGACCGTGATGCGGCCGGTCGCGCCATCGATCTCGATCGCCGCCTCTGCGACCACGAGGTGCCTTCGCACGCGCTTGCCGTCGACGTTCCAGACCAGGAGCCCGAGCCCGAACGCGACCTGCAGTTCCTCGCCGCGCCGCTCCTGCTTGCGCTGCATCCCGAACAACGTCGCGTAGGTCTGCTGGATCCGCGCGAGCCGTCGATGCTCGATCGCCCACGGCAGCCAGCGTTCGCGCACGTACCAATCGAACGACGTGCGCACCTCGGGCTCCGCGTCGAGCGACCGTTCTACGACGCCTTCCGCGCCCGGCAACCGGATGGACTCGCGGAGCCCCGGTCGTTCGCGTGCATGGTCGTCGATCGAACCGACTTCGATCCACGGCTCGAGCGCCGCCGGTGGTTCCGGTGGGGGACGCAGCGCGGGCTTGTCGATCTCCAGCCACACCTGGTCCCGCGGGTCGAGCTCGTCCTCGTCGCCGACCGGCGGTCGATTTGCGATCGAATCACACTCCGGTTCCTCGGGCACGTCGTCGAGCCACAGCACGGCCTCGTACTCGTCGACCGAGCGCTGGCACGTCGAGCGGAGAGTTGTCACGTCCCGTAGGAATCGGAACAGCGAGACGCATCGCTCGCGCAGGGTCTGCTCGGTCAATTCGGTCATCGCCGCGCCTTCTGTACAGGCTCCTCGACCTGCGTTGCAATCGCCACCTCGACCGGGGACACTGCTCGGCCCCAATGAGCGCAACTTCCCCGGAATCGACGCAGTCCGTGACCTCGACCGCGGCCCAGGCTCTCGCCGCGGCCGGTGACGCCGAGCAGGCGCGCGACGTCGGCGCGCTCGACGAGGCGGCTCTCGCCGCACAGAAGCGGCTCGGCGCGACGCGTCGCGGTCTGGTCGAGCGACTGATCTACGGTCCGCTGCCCGCCGTCGAGGAGTTGGCGTCCGGCGCCTCGATCGGACGTCGGTCGGGAACGGCCGGAGAGTCGGTCGTCGCCGCGGCGATCGATTGCCCCGCGCGCGGGCGGGCGTTCACGGCCGACGAGAAGTTGTCGGCCGAGCTGCGTCGCGCCGTGGCCGCGGAGAAGGCCTATGGCTTCACGGTGCCGTCCGAGTTCGGCGGTGCCGGTGCGACCTACGGCGAGCTCGCGCTGACCGAGGAGGCGCTCGCCGCGAACGGACTCGGCGCCCTGGCGGTCGAAGTCTCCGGCGAGCTCACGATCGGTGCGGCCTCGCTGCTCGGATACGGCACCGACGAGCAACGCAAGACGTTCCTGCCGATGTTGGCCGAGGGCCGACTCATGGGGTTCGCGCTGACCGAGGTCGGCGTCGGCGTCAACGCGAAGAAGGTCCAGGCCTACGTCGAGCTCGACGAGCAGAACGACTGCTGGCGACTCAACGCCGACGGTGCGCGAGCGAAGTTCTACATCACCAACGCGACCCACGGCGGTCTGGTCGGGCTCGTCGCACGGATCGGACAGGGCGGTAAGAAGGTCGGGCTGTTCGTGACCGAGCTGCCCGAGACGGACGTCGAGCGCGGCGGGGACCACGACTGGTCGTTCCGCTGCGAGTCAACCGGGGTGAGCGCGTTCGTCGCCAACTACAACTCGAAGCTCGAGTTCGAGAACTATCCGATTCCGCGCGGCAACCAGATCCAGGCCGACGGTGTCGAGGTGCTGTTCTACTGCCTGCGGATGGGACGTTGCATGTTGGCCGCGATGTCGGCGGGCTACCAACGCATGCTCGCCGCGGACGCCGCGCACTTCGCGCGACAGCGTGACGGTGTCGGTGGTCGCGTCATCAAACACGAATTGCCACGGCTCAACCTCGGGCGCTGCGTCGGCGGTGCGCTGCAAGCGCGCGCGTTGTCGCACCTCTCGTTGCAACAGGACGCCGACGGCGTCGACCTCGCCGGCTTGCGCGACCTGACCAAGTCCGCGGCGTCCGGCACCGCGATGGAGTCGCAGGTCGCCTGCGAGCACGTGCTCGGCGGTCGCAGTTTCCACACGACCGCGCGCGTCAGCGACGCGCGGGCCAACCTACACGTGTTCGGCATCGTCGAGGGCGAGGACGACCTCATCCTGATGGGGATGATCAAGGACGTGTGCGCCCGGTTCACCGACCGCTACATGGCCGGCATGCTCGGCGTGATCCAGTCGATCAACGTCGACGCGGGCGGCGAGCCGGTCGCCCGCGAGGACCGGATCGTGCGGATCGGCCCGGCTACGGTGTGGCGTCACCCGAAGCGCTGCGCGCAGGCGACGCTGCGGCTGCTCGGCACGGGTTCGTTCTGGAGCCTGGTCGGCTGGGTCGCACGCAATGCGGCCGTGGACGTCCTCCGTCTCCCCGGAAGACTCGTGCCGACCGCCTGGCTGCCGCGGTACCGTTCCCTGCCGCGCGGCCTGCGCGGCGTCACGCGGTGGGCCGAGCGGAAGCTCCGCGGGCGTCGTTGGACCTATCTCGGCATCAACCTCTGGTTCCAACTCGAGTTGACCCGCGCGCAGATCCCGCTGCAGCGTCTGGGCAAGACGATCGAGCACCTGGTATCGATCGTCGCGCTTGCGTTCCACGTTTCGCAGCAGGATCGGTCGCAGCAGCGCGTCGCCACGCTCCAGTGCGAGCTGCTCCGGCAGAAGTTCGACGGCATCCGGATTCTCTCGCGGCTCCGCTCGATGGACGCGATGCGCGGGATGATCGAGGAGGTCGGGCGAGACCTCGAACGGGGCGAATGCACGATGATCTCGGACGTCGAGCCGCAGTCGTTCGCGCAGCCCTGGGAGTGACGGCGGCGGCTCCACGGCCCGAGCCGCGCTCGGCGAACCGGTCGATGGCGTCGCACGGATGACGTTTCGCGTCCCCGAATCGCGACGACGTTCGGATTCGTCATGGCGTATCAGGCCGAATCGCAAAGTTGATTCGGGGCTTGACGCATTCGCGCGGCGTCCAGAAACTTCCCCCGTACGGACTCGGCCCGCCCCCGTTTGGTCCGGTTCCCTTCGATCAAGCCATTTGGCCAGCGGCACACCGCTGGAACGACAACGATGCTCAAATCCCAACTCTTCCTTGCTGCGCTCACTCTCAGCGCAACGACGGCGTTCGCCCAAGGTCTTCCCGAGACGAATGGCGATCCCGCCAACGACACGATCGCCGGCGCCGAGGCCGGTGCGTGCGGCAGCCAGCACTATGGCAGCATCTCGGTCAACGGCGACGAGGACGTCTGGGCGTTCTCCGTCGCGACCCAAAGCGACGTGACGGTCTGGACGTCCGCCCGCGGTTCGGCGGGTATCACGGACACGACGATCGACATCTTCGACTCGAACGGCGCGGTCATCACGACCGACGACGACAGCGGCGAAGGTCTCAACTCGCTCGCGACCACGAACCTGAACCCGGGCAACTACTTCGTCAACGTCCGTGGCTGGAACGGCACCACGACCGGCGACTACGCGTTCGACATCCTCTGCCAGCCGAGTTCCGGCCTCGCCACGGGAACCCCCGAGGTCGAGCCGAACGACACCTGCTCGCAGGGCACCCTGGCGAACTGCAACGAGCGTCATGACAACGTGCTGCAAGTCGCCGGCGACGTCGACTTCTACTGCATGTCGGTGATCTCGTCGACGAACGTCACGTTCGAGACGATCAACACGGGCGCTGGCCTGACCGACTCGAAGATCTGGCTGTACGACAGCACCTGCACCGAAGTCGCCAACGACGACGATGGCGGCGTGGGAACCATGTCGCTGCTCACCTACACGCTGACCCCGGGCACCTGGTACCTCGAGGTGTCGCACTGGCAGCGCAACGGCACGGGTGGCTACGGCCTCGAGATCACGTGCCCGGCCGGCACGCCGATCGCTGGCGGCGAAGTCCTCACGGACCTCACCGGCCAGAACGCGATCCCGTCGGTCGACCTCTGCGGTGGCGCCTACAACGCCGGCGCGACGGAAGTCGAGCCGAACGACACCTGCGCGACGGCGACGGCCGCCAACTGCTGTGACGAGTTCTTCAACTCGCTGCAAGCCGCTGGTGACGTCGACTTCTACTGCCTGTCGGTCGCGAGCTCGCTGACCGTCACGTTCGAGACCCACCTCGACACCGCGAGCGCCAACCAGCTCACGGACAGCAAGATCTGGCTCTACGACAGCAACTGCGTCGAGATCGATAACGACGACGACGGCGGCGCTGGCCTGCTGTCGAAGCTGACCACGACGCTGAGCGCCGGCACCTACTACCTCGAGGTGTCGCACTGGCAGCGCAACGGTGACGGCGACTACCGCCTGACCGTCGACTGCGCGACCGTGGCCGTCCCGGATCCGGGCTGCCCGGGCAACAGCGGCTTCCCGCTGACCTGGTCGCACCGCCTCGGTGAGCTGGCCCGCTTCGGCTCGCAGTGGACGATCGATGCGACCAACCTGCCGGGCCCGACGGTCGTGTTCTTCGCGACCAACCCGATCGCTCCGATCGAGCTCGGGATCATCGGCATGCCGAG
>JAGQQZ010000133.1 GCA_020425915.1 Planctomycetota bacterium
ATCCAGTCACTGGACCGGTGCAAATCTGGGTGCCCATCCCGGTCCCTCTGACCGCCGAGCGACAGCCCGGTGTCGAGACACACGGTTCCGTCCTTCCCGACGAGCAGCACGCGCGCCGCAGACACGTCGGCGACCGACGCCGCCAACACGGCCAGGCGAAGCTGGTCCCCACGGTCGAGGAGCGGCGCGGCCCGCTGCGCGAGCGCTTCCGCCGCGCGGTGGGATCCGCGGCGCAATTGGTCCGCGGTGTCGCGGCGGCGAGCGTCGGAAACGACCGTCGAAACCAGCAGGGAGAGACCGACCGCGGCGGCGGTCAGACCCGTCCAGAGCTGGACCGCGAGCGGAATCTTGCGGCGATTCGAAGCCAGGGCGAACACGCCATGGTTATCGGCGTGATTCGCCCCCTGGCTTGGGCGCGATCGGGGATTCGCCAGGAAGCGTGACCGAAGGTGGGCGAATCGGTCCTTGGGGCCGACTAACCGGCGCCGTGGCGGGCCGAAGCATCCGTCCCACCCACCGCCCCGCGACTCACTTGATCGGCTCGACCGAGTCGGCGTGCAACTGGTAGATGTCGAGGCAGTAGCCGTCCTCGACATACGCCTCGACCTTGAACTCCCCGATGATCTTGATCGGGTCGAACTGGTAGTCGATGCGCGACTTGCCCTTCATGACCACGCGCACGATGCCGTTGATGTCCGGTGGCTGCCCGTAGCAGCACGACCACAAGGACTGCACGAGGAGGAACTCCTTGATGTTCTCGACCTCGTCGATCGGTAGCATGAAGCCCGTCATCATGAGCTTCTTGCCGTCGAGCTTCTTGATCGCCTTCGGCATGCCGACGAGCCCGTCTTCGTACGGCCACGACGAGATCTCCTCGAAGGTCAGGATGCGATCGATGTCCTTGATCTTGCCGGCCTTGATCATCTCCTTGAGACGCTTCTCGGCGGCGAGCATCGCCTGCGCGCTCTTCATCGCGGCGATGTCCGACGGATCGAGCCCCTTCGGTAGATCGTCGCTCTCGACGTCCGGTAGGCCTTCGACCTTCGTGTCGGTCACCTTCGGCTCGGACGGCTTCGACGCCGGCTTCTTGGGCTCCTGCTTCTGCCCATCGGTCTCTCCGACCGGCTTGGCCGGCTTGACCGGTCGCGGCGACGGTTCCTCGGCCTTGGGCTTCTCCGGACCTTGCTTCGGCGGGGTCGGCACCGGAGTGGGCTCCTGGGCCTGAGCAGCCGCAGCGAACAGCAACGAGATCGTCGTCAGCAGTAGGTATCGCATGGTCGTGTGGATCAGGAGATCGGCCCGAGGTTCGCGGCAACTTCCGTCCGAGCACCCTTGATCGCCGGCAATACGCCCGCGATCCCGCCGAGGGCCGTGACGAACAGGATAAGCCAAACCTCTCGCATCGAGAAGGCCGTCCAATCGAGCAGGACACCGGTCGTATCGGCAACCCAGCCGGCCAGGCCGAACACCGACAGGTGGCAACCCACGATACCGAGCAACGCACCGCCGAACGCGATCAGCGTGGCTTCGGCGACGACGATCGTCAGGATCTGCGACCGCCTCGCGCCGAGCGAGCGCATGATCGCGATCTCACGCCGACGCTCGTTCATCGTGTTGTAGAGCGCGACGAGCACCGACACGGCGGCGACGACGAGGACGAGCCAGGATGTGACATCGAGCACGCGCGTCGCGTTGCCGACGATCTCGAGGATCCGCGTGACCTCCCAGTGCGCGACCGCGGCCTGCGCATCCCGCCGCCCCTGGAACGCCCACCGCAGGTTCTGGTTGTCGTTGTAGCGACGTCCGCGACAGATGATCGCCGACAGACCGACGCTATCGGCGGTCTGACTCTCCGTATCACGGATGGCGTCGTGACCCTCCATCGACAGGAACGTACTGATCGGGATGTAGATCATCCGATCGACCGGCATTCCCGTGCGCTCGAGGATCCCGACGACCTGGCACGCCGACTCCATGTGGACGTGCGCCCCCGGGTCGTCAGCAGAACCGTGCGTCGGCGTGATCGGGTCGCCGATCCGTAGGCCCAAGTCGTGCGCGACCTGATACCCGATGACTGCCTCGTTCTCGGGACCGAAGTGAATCGTGTCACCGTGCGAGTGGGATCCGTGCGAATGGTCGTGGTCGTGATCGTGGTCCTCGTCCTCGGCCTCGCCACTCGCCCGCTTGCGCGCGTATTCGTCGGCGAACTCGACGAACTGCTCGTGACCGAACGTGAAGTAACGCCCTTCCCGCAGGTCCAGATGCTGGTGCGTCGACGGATCGCGCGACTCGCCCTTGTAGAAGAACTGCGAGAACATCTCGTCGGTCGTGCCGACGATGTGGAACTGCTTGTACGTGTCCCCGCGGGCCTGCGGGATCACGTACATCATGTTGATCCGTCGCGAAGTCCCTTCGATCTGTCCCTCGCCGTCGTGCAGTTCCCGATACACGCGGAACGGCACGTGGCCCTGGGACAACCCGAGGCTGTAGACGGTGTTGAGGACGAGGTCCATCGGCGACCCCTCCTTGGGGCCGACGATCGCGCCGTACCCCTGCGCGCCGTACTGGTACTGCGCCTCGGTCTCGTCGAGCAGCAGCCACAGCGCCGACAGCAGCAACGTCCCGATCGCGATCGAGACCGTCGTGAGCGCACTCGAGAGGGCCCGGACGCGGAGGTTACGGAGGCTGATCGAGACGAGCTTCATGACGCGGTCCTCAGCTCGGAGAGATCGATGGTGCGGTGCATGAGCTCCGCACTCGCGGGGTCGTGCGTCACCATCACGACGGTGCGCTTCTCCTCTTCCGCGATCTCGCGGAGTACGCGGAGCGCCTCGGCACCGGTCTCCCGGTCCTGATTGCCGAGCGGTTCGTCCGCGAGGATCAGATCGGGCCCGTTGATCAGCGCGCGACAGAGCGCCACGCGTTGGACCTGGCCGACGGACATCTGGTTCGGGTAGTGATCGATACGGTCGCCGAGCCCGACGCGACCGAGCAGGCGCACGGCGCGATCGCGAACCGTCGCGTCGGCCCCGCCGGCGAAGACGGCACCGAGGAGGACGTTCTCCAGCGCCGTGAACGGCACGAGCAGGTTGAACGTCTGGAACACGATCCCGATGTGCTCGCCGCGGAACCGATCGCGCTTCGCCTCACCGAGCGAGCCGACGTCGACATCAGCGACGCGAACTTCACCGGACGTCGGGCGCACGATTCCCGAGACGATGTTCAGCAGCGTCGTCTTGCCGAGGCCCGACTTGCCGACGATCGCGACGTGCTCGCCGCGTTCGACGTCCAGCGCGGTGACGTCGCAAGCGACGACCTCCTCGTCTCCGCGTCGGTAGACCTTCTTGAGGTTTCGGATCCGGATCATTCGGTTCGGACCATACGACGAACGCTCCCCCGTTGTCAGCCCAACCCGAGCGCGCGATCCAAGAACTCGAACTCGCGTTCGATCCCGGCGACGAGGTCGCGTTCCGGACGCCAGTCCTCGTCGAGCACCGACCACGTGTAGGTTTCGATCTCGAGCAGCGGCGCGTCGTCGGCGCGTAGTCCGGGCCAAGCGAGGAACCGCTCGACCTGTGCGCGAGTCGAACCCAACGGACCCTCGGCGTCCCAGTAGATCGGCATGTGGAAATGAGTTCGAATCCCGTCGGCGCGCTCGAATTCGGCACGACGCACGCGAACCTCGTCGAGATCGAGCGCGCGGAGCCCGCCGTCGAAGGAAATGGACTGGTGGACGTAGCGGTCCTCTTCGAACTCCAGCAACTCGTCGAGCGCCGTCGCGGGATCTCGCAGTTCCAGACAGGAGGAGACCTGGATCTTCGGCAACCGAACACCGAGCCTGCCGAGTTCGACGGCCGCCGCGACCGGGTCCTCGCCGACGACGGCCAGATGGCAGAGATCGACGCAGATCCCGAGGTGACGGCGCAGGACTTCCTCCGGAACCGGTGCATCGGGCGCGCCGAACACACGCTCGATCAAGAACTCCGCGACGTCCTCCACGGTCTCGCACCGACAGAACGGCTCCGGCTCGAGCGCCAGCACGAACTCGACCCCGGTCATGTCGGCGATCGCAGCGAGACCGCTCGCGGCTCGGGCGAGGTTGCGGGCGCAGCGACGCGTGTCCCCGTCCCCGTAGCCGAGCGGCAGCGTCGACAGCGCGACGCTTCGACCCGGCTCGACGATCCCGGCGGCGATCTGGGCGACACCCAGGGTGTACTGAAGACGTTCCTCGCTCGCCCAATCGGGCTCGTAGACCTGCAGCTTGACCGACTCCGCGTGGAACGCGCCGTAGGGGAACACGTTCAGCGTCCACAACTCGAGGTCGCGGTCACGGAACCACGCACGCATGCGTTCGCACGCCGCCTGATCCGCGCGCAGCCCGCTCACGATCTCGGCGTTCCACCATGCTCCGAGGCCGAACGGTCGTGAAGTCGGCCCGCACCGCCGCTTCGCAATCGGCACCGCGAACCGGTCCGAGAGTTCGAACCAGGACTCGAGGTCCTCGGCGGCGTGGACGTTGCCGCAGTACGTGGCTTGGGGAGCCATCCGCGGCAGAATCGTCGAACTCGGCGGGCGATGTCAATGGACTGACGTGCCGGGCGGGCTCAACTACCGAGCCCGAACAGCCGATGACAACGATGGATCGCCCCTGCGTGACGACGCTCGTCGACGCGAACAGGTCGGCCCGACCCTTGGAACCCCGATGAACCAATCCTCCTCCGCAACCGATCGCCTGAAGGCGATTCGGGCGTCGAGCTCCTACCGTCAGGCGCACATCGACCAGGGCTTCATGAGCCGCGAGGAGCTGCGACCGATCCGGCTGCAGCTCGAACTCATGAAGCCGGACCTGGTCCAACGAGAGGAGGGCGTGCACTCGACGATCGTCGTCTTCGGCGGCACGCGCATCATCGAGAAGGCGGACGCCGAGGCTCGGGTCGAGCGCGCGACCAAGGCGCTCGCCGAGAACCCGCTCGACGAAACGCTGCAGCGCGACCTCCGTATCGCCGAGAACGTGCTCAAGAAGTGCGGCTACTACGAGGAAGCGCGCGACTTCGGCAAGATCGTCAGCGCGACTTGCCAGCGAGATTCGCAGTGCGACTACGTCATCGTGACGGGCGGCGGCCCGGGCATCATGGAGGCCGCGAACCGGGGCGCCTACGAGGTCGGTGCGAAGAGCATCGGTCTGAACATCACGCTGCCGTTCGAGCAGGAACCGAATTCGTACATCACGCCGGAGCTCTGCTTCGAGTTCAAGTACTTCGCGATCCGCAAGATGCACTTCCTCATGCGGGCGAAGGCGATGGTCGCGTTCCCGGGCGGCTTCGGCACGATGGACGAACTGTTCGAGGCACTGACGCTGATCCAGACCAAGCGCATGGAGCCGATCCCGGTCATCCTGTTCGGCCGCGACTACTGGAGCCGGTTGATCGACTTCGACGTGTTCGTCGAGGAGGGCACGATCTCGCCGCAGGACGCGGAGCTGATCCAGTACGCCGAGACCGCGCAGGAGGCCTGGGACATCATCGCGCGATTCTACCAGCACCACCCGCAGCCGAAGCTGCCGCGCGGGCAGTGAGCGCCTAGCGACGCGCCTCGGGAGGGTTCCACGGCGCCGAGCGTCGGGGGTCACCGATGGCCCGCCTCTTGTTCGCTCTCGGTGTCGTGGTCGTTCTGTCGATCGTCCTGTCCTGGTCTTCACGCGGGGACACGATCGAACCGATCGACGTCACGGACACGCCGGATCCTCTCCCCCTCGAGGACTCCACGATCGAGCGTCTCGAGCGCATCGACACGGCGGCGCCCAACGACAAGCCGCGATTCGTCGACGAACTCGGTCACGGCGTCGAAGGTCTCGAGGTTCGTTTCCAACACGTGTTCCGACCGAAACGGATCCTGAGCGGTCGCACGGGCCTCGGCGGCGTCGTCGACTGGGTCGGAACCGCGACTCCGGGGCCCTACGGCGTCACACTGAAAGGTGGTTCGTTCCGACTGCAGGACCCGGACATGGTCCTCGACCTGCCCGACGACGACGCCGTCGTCGCCGTCGTGGCACTTCCCGATCGACCCCGCATCGTCGGGCGCGTCCGATCGGATTCCGGCTTCCCGATCCGAGGCGCCTGGATCCAATTCGATTGCGGCGCCGGACGCGGCGGCTCGGTCACGACCGACGAGCACGGCTGGTTCGAGTTCGATGCGCTGTCCCAGCAACCCTCGAGCGCGGTCTTGCACGTCGAAGCGACCGGCTTCGCCGGCGTGGTCCTCACGGATGTGACGTTCGGCGGCGAGTCGCTCGATCTCGAGTTGGAGCCCACGACGAACGTCCTCGTCCACGTCGTCGAATCGGCGACAGAGAATTCCGTCGAACGATTCGGAATCCGGACGAGGCCGATCACATCCGTGTCCCCCGACGTCGATCGACTACGCCTCCGAGGGTCGCACGAAACCGGGCGCGTCGTGGTGGACGACCTCTGGCCCGGGACGGACAACCTGATCCTGGTCGTCCCGGAGGACCCGAGCTACGAGCGGCCAGAAGTCTGCCGCATCGACCCGAGTGTCACCTCCGAACTTCGAGTCGAACTCCGGCGACGCGCAACCGCGGTCGTCCGCGTCGTCGATCCTACGGACGCTCCCTGTGAGGGACTTCTGGTCCAACTCATCGATACCCGATCCGATCGCATCGGCACCCTGCTCGATCCGAGCGAGCGTCGTCTCGGGCTTCGCAGTGGCTTCCTTCGACATGCGCCCTTCGTCGTGTCGTCGGGCGCCACGAACTCGGATGGCTTGGTGACCGTCGGGATCCCGGCCGAGCCACGTCGGCTGCTGTTCCGCGTGCGTCGCGAACGAGACGACACGCCCGACCAACTCCTGCTCGACGAGTTCCTGCCGTCACCGCCTCCGAGCGAGTGGCTCGTACGAGTTCCCGTTCGGGTCGACACCAACGCCAAGGGACGAATGACCGGCACGGTTCGTCACGCATTCCCGCCGTCCTGGGACCTCCGCGTGTCCGTGGGTGATCAGCAGGTCCACGTCCAGGACGGCAGTTTCGTGATCCCCGAGGTCCGCGCGGGACAACACCCCGTGAATCTGACGGTGGCCCCGCCCGCCGAGTCCGGGCGGTTACGAGACTTCAGCACGCAACGGCTGGGTTCGGTGTCCGTACCCGGCGGCGGCGACGTCCACGGGGAGTACGTCGCCTTCTCTCTGGGTCGGATCCAAGGAACTGTGACCATCTCAGGACGACCCGCACACGGAGTTCTATCGGTGCTGCGCGACCCATCGCTCGAATTGGTCGCCGAGTGTGCACTCGACGAACAGGGTCGTTTCGCGAGCGAACCGTTGTGGCCCGACTCACTGGTCCTGAGGCTCGAGGCGTCGAACGGTCGCGATCGCCCGTGGTGGGATCCCGACGGTCCGAGACGGCTGAGTTCCGACAGCTCGCTGGACGTCGTGCTCGACCTCAGGCCCCGGAAGGCGGTGTTCGACGTCCGCGACGAAGACGGCTTCCCGGTTCGTGACACTCGCCTGCTCGCGACGATCGGTCCGAGCGCCGAGTTCGTGACGACGGACGCCTACGGCAGGGCCGAGGTGGAGCGCCTGCCCCATCAAGGTGAGCTTCGCCTGTGGCGAAGCTGGCGCCAACACGACGAGCTCGCGAGCGTCCGACTCACGCGCGAACGCTC